>JAHBZF010000027.1 GCA_019635575.1 Pseudolabrys sp.
CATCGCCATGGCGTGTCGAAGACGCGCGTAAACGCGCTGATGGCAATGCTCCTCACCATGAGGCTCGGAGAGAGTGTGTGCGGCCGTCTACGACAGCGGCACCGCGCTCACATGCGCGGCGAAGGCCGGCCGCGCGGCGATCGCGTCATACCAGCGGCGCGCATGCGGCAGCGGCGGATGGTCGGGCACCAGCGCCCAGTAGCGATAGGCATTGGTGGCCACCGGAATGTCGCCATAGGTGAAAACGTCGCCGGCGACATAGGCGGTTTTCGCAAGCTGCGCGTCGAGCAGCGTCATTGCCTCGGTGTTCTTCGTGCGCGAGGCGCTGATCGCGGCGGCATCGCGCTTGGCCGGCTCGGTGCGGATCAGACCCCAGAACAGGTCGCGCTGCGATGGCTGCAGCACCGACAGTTGCCAGTCCATCCACATCTGCGCGCGGGCGCGCATCTGCAGGTCGGCCGGTTCGAGCCGATGGCTTTTGTCGTAGCGCGCCGCGAGATAGCGCACGATCGAGTTGGATTCCCACAGCGTGAAGTCGCCGTCGACCAATGTTGGCACCAGCGCATTGGGATTGATGGCGAGATAATGCGAGTCTTTGGTTTGCCCGAAGCTGCCGCCGGCATCGATGCGTTCGTTCGGCAGGCCAAGCTCGGCCAGCGCCCACATCACCTTCTGCACATTGAGCGATGTCTTGCGGCCCCATACTTTGAGCATCGTTGCCATCCGCTGTCAGTCGAGCTTGCGGGCTTCTTCCGGCAGCATGATCGGAATGCCGTCGCGGATCGGATAAGCGAGCTTGGCGCTGCGCGAGATCAGCTCCTGTCGCGCCGCGTCGTATTCGAGCGTCGCTTTGGTCAGCGGGCAGACGAGAATCTCGAGCAGCTTCGGATCGACCGATCCGGTCTTCAGGTCGCTGGTCTCGGTCATCGGCCGCCCCCGTGTGGTGCTGTTTTATTGCAGCTTGGTTTCGCCGTCGGTGTTCTTCTTGGCAAGCTCGATCTCGGTGACGGCCACCAGAATCTCTGCCCGCGTCTTGAGATCTTTCGCTTCGAGTAGCGCCTGTTTCTCCGGCGCGCCATAAGGAGACATCATCGCCAGCGCGTTGACCAGTGCTTCGTTGGGCGCTTTCTCGATACCGTCCCAGTCGGCCTTGAGATCATTCGCCTCGAGGAATTCGCGCAGCGCCTTGAGCAGCGCGTCGCGATCGACGGCGTCCTCGCCCTTGCGCGGCTCGAAGTCGTCGGAAAACGTATAGGCGACGCGGCATTGCCGATAGGCGGTGGAGACGGTCAACTCCTCCTCGATCGCGAAACGGGCGATCCCGGTCAGCTCCATCAGATAGCGGCCGTCGCCGCTTTCGGCGAGCTGGGTGATGCGGCCGACGCATCCGACCTTGTACAGCGGCGGTGCATCGCTCGGGCCGGATTGCGCCGGATCGGGCTGGATCATGCCGATCAGCCGATGCCCGTCGCGCAACGCATCGTCGATCATCGCCAGATAGCGCGGCTCGAAGATGTTGAGCGGCATCTGGCCGCGCGGCAGCAGCAGCGCGCCCGGCAGCGGGAACACCGGAATGACATGCGGCAGGTCGGCGGGGCCGCGATAATTGGCATTCATCGGCATCGCAACAATCCCAACTTGTCCTTCAGCTTGCACCTCATCCGGAGGAGATGGCGTGTCTTGCGGTTCACGCTCAGGCGAACATCAGCGTCGACAGCCGGCGGCGGCCGTCGACGGTCGCCGGATCGGCCGAGCCCCACGCCTCGAAGAACTGCACGAGCTGCTTGCGTGCCGCATCGTCATTCCATTTGCGGTCGCGCTTGAAGATTTCCAGCAGATGCGTGGTCGCCTCTTCGCGCTTGCCGGCGGCATTGAGCGCCGCCGCGAGATCGAAACGGGCCTGATGATCGGCCGGGTTTGCGGCGATCTTCTGTTCGAGTTCGGTGACCGGTCCGAGCGACTGCGCCTGTTCGGCGAGTTCGATCGCCGCATGCGCGGCGGCATAGGCGGGATCGTTGTGTTTCGCGGCCGGCACCAAAGCCAGCGTCTGTTTCGCCTGCTCCACCGAGCCGAGTTCGAGCTGGCAGCGCGCGAGACCGGCGATCGCCGTGACGTTGTTCGCATCTTCGGCGAGCAGCGCGGCATAGATGTCCGCGGCGCCGGCTGCGTCACCCGCGGCGAGGGCTTCCTCCGCGGCTTTCAGGCCGTCGCGCTCTTCCGCGCCGACCGCGCCCTTGGTGAGCCGTTGCAGGAATTCGACCACCTGCTTTTCCGGCAGCGCGCCCATGAAACCGTCGGCCGGCTGGCCGTTGACGAACGCGATCACCGCGGGGATCGACTGGATGCCAAGCTGGCCCGCGATCTGCGGATGCTCGTCGATATTCATCTTGACGAGCTTCACCTTGCCCTTGGCGGCGCGCACGCTCTTTTCCAGCACCGGGGTGAGCTGCTTGCACGGGCCGCACCACGGTGCCCAGAAGTCGACCAGCACCGGCTGACGACGCGATTCCTCCATCACGTCCTTCATGAAGGTCTGCGTGGTGGTGTCCTTGATCACGTCGTCTGCGGGCGCGCCTGTCGCGATCCCCGTCAACGATCCCGGTGTGTCTCCGCCATTCTGCAGCATTGATCCTCGCCGTCCTGCGCTGTGTCGCACTCAATCCGCACCCGGCTGAAATGCCGCCGGTGGGCCGTCTGTGTATGCCGGAAACATGGGCATGTGGAACCTAAATTCAATCGTCCGGGTGCGGCGATGGTTCGCTGCCGGAGACCGCCTCGATCCGCGGCGGATGGCCGGTCGCTTCCAGGAACCGGACCAGGTCGTCCCGGCCGATGGAGGTCGTCATGGTGTTGTCGAGCGGATGATAGTTGAGCACGGCGTGTTCCATCATCGCCGCGTCCAGCACCACCGTGACCCGGTGCTCGGTGTCGTTGATGACGCCGAACGGCGTCACCGAGCCGGGCCGGACCCCGAGGAGTTCCATCATCAGGTCCGCCGACCCGAACGAAAACCGGCCGCTGGCGCCGAGCCGGCGGTGCAGACCCTTGAGGTCGATCACTGCGTCTTCCGAGGCCACCACCAGATAAACCGCCGCTTTTTTGTCGCGCAAAAACAGGTTCTTGGTATGGCCGCCGGGGATTTTGCCGCGCAGATCGCGGGATTCGGCGACCGTGAACAGCGGCGGATGGGTGACGGTCGCGTGCGAAATGCCGAGCCGGTCGAGGGCGGCGAACAGGTCTTGCGGCGAGGCGGGCATCGGCTGAGGGAGGCTCGGTGAGGTTTGGGGCCGACCGCTTTCTTGATCCGCCGACCGTCACCGTGGTTGCAAAGAGGCGGGCCTGTGTCTATAGGAACGCCCGGCGGCCCGGCTTCGGCCGGCGCCCATGCCACGGATGCGGGTGTAGCTCAGGGGTAGAGCACGACCTTGCCAAGGTCGGGGTCGAGGGTTCGAATCCCTTCGCCCGCTCCAATTTGGCTCTTGATATCAAATAGTTAGCCGAAGGCGCCGCAAACCTGCGAGCGCCTTTTTGCTATGGCGGTCACTTGGTGACCACCGCTGCGGCGCCACCCCTATCCCCCATCCCTGAACCCTTGCGTCTCCTGCAACGCCGGTACCCCCGGCCCTCCGCACCCGGCCGGGACAACGGTCCTCCCGGCGCTGGACTTTATAAGCTCACTGAGCCATTAGGGAGATGATTGCCATTAAAAATGAAAATCGGGGGCAGAATGCTGTTTCGTTTGATCGGGTGTGTGGCCGCAGTTTCAGGTCTGATGATGTCGTCGGCGTTTGCCGCGGACATGTCGCGGGCGCCGATGCCGACCAAGGCGTTGCCGGTGTCGTCGCCGGCGCCAAGCTGGACAGGCTTCTATCTGGGCGTCGTCGGCGGCTATGGCTGGACCAAGACCAATATCAACGCCGGCGATCTGCGTCAGAACAATGTCGGTGGTCTCACGCCGTCCGACATCAATCCGCGCGGCGGCCTGATCGGCTTCAACGTCGGTTACAACTGGCAGGTGGGAAGCGCGGTCTTCGGCGTGGAGGGTGATTATTCCTGGTCGGGCATCAAGAGATCGATGCCGCTGACCATCAACTACACCAACGCGCTCGGCAACATTGCCGCGAACATGAAAGCGGATCTGACGTATATCGCCACGTTGCGTGGACGGCTGGGATATGCGTTCGACACGACGTTGCTATACGTCACCGGCGGCTTTGCAACCGGCAAGGCATCGGGCCAGCTCGATGCCAATATTCTCGGTGCGGCTCTGTCGTTCGGCGATAGTCAGAGCCACCGTGGCTGGGTGATCGGCGGCGGTGCGGAAATGATGCTCGCGCCGAACTGGACCGCGAAGGCGGAGGTTCTTTACATCGACCTTGCCGAAAGAAAATACGCCATCGGCGGCGGCAATGTCCCGGTCGGAATCGGAATGTCGGTGACGACGGTGCGCGCTGGCCTCAACTACAAATTCTGACAATCGAAATCGCTTCGACAGGAAGAGGCGGCTTCGGCCGCCTCTTTGTTTTTTGCGTCGTTGTCTTCGATGGCACAGTGAACTTTCACGCCGCTGGCGGGCTACGCTGTTGTTAGAAGCGCGCCGCAAACGACAGGCTGATCGTGCTCCGGTCGCGGACATTGTTATAACGGCCGCCCCAGGTCGGATTGAACGAGATCAGGGTCGTGTAACGTTTCGCGGTCTCGAACCGCAGGTCGAACACGGCGAACTGGCGTCCCTCGTTAATGACCCCGTCATAGGACCAGCCGCTGATGTCGTAGCCGTAGGTGACGGAAGGCGTCATCGTGGTGTCATTGAAAAAATCGACATAGGTCAACGAGGCGCGCGCCCGTACGCCATAGGCGTTACGGCTGACGAAGCCGTCATTGGTGCATGAGACATCGATATATCCGGCACCGATGCACTGGCCGTTGAACGGAACGTTGCCGAACACATCCGAGCGGCCGTAGCGACGCTGGTTGAAGTCGGGGAGGTCGTGAACATGCTTCAAGCCGAATTCGCCGCCGACGCTGCTCGAGGTCGCGCCGAGAATTCCCGGCCTGATCGCGCGCAGGCCGACCAGGATGTCGGTGACGGCCAGCCGGTCATACGCATTGTAAACGCCGCCGAGGGGAATTGCCGCATAGTCCTGTCTCAGCAGGGTCGGTGCAACGTTTGATGCTGCCGCGTTGAGGATGTCGGTGCTGTTCAACTGCACCGGCTGGTTCGGCCGATGCACGATCTCGGCAAAGCCGCTCATTCCTGGGAATTGCGCCTGCACGTTGAAGCCGAACATGGAGATACGTTCGGGATACTGCACGAGATACTGGGGGTTGAGGCCGTCCGGGTCTCCGACGATATAAGGGATCGCGCGTTGCGCTTTCTTTGCGCTGACAAATGGCGTTCGGCTGTGATACTGCGCGTAATATGCGCCAAGACGGATGTTCCCCGCCGGAGCGTAGGTGAGACCGACGCCGAACTGCCCCTGATCCGAGGTCGCGAGGTCGGGCGCGCGCTTGGAAAAATTCCGGATCGCCATGGATTGCCGGTCGTTCAAGCTTCCGCCGAGCACCAGGCTGTTGCAGCCGTCGCCGAGATAATCGAGTGTCGAATAAAATGTGCCGCAGCCGAACATCTCGGAGGGCTGAAAGCGAAATTGATAGAACGCTTCGAGGCCGATCTGCTGCGTCAGGCCGAAGCGTGCGAAGATCGCCGGGAATGGAATGCGCGTTTCATCAGCGACGGCGCCGGGCCGTCGCGCGGCTGGCAAGCTCACCGGGTTCAGACTGCTGAGGCCGCCGGCGATGCTGGCCGGAACACCCCACGGCACGGTTTGATTTCCGATCTTGAGAAAAAGCGGGCGTTCGCCGAAAGAAACCGTGCCGTAGATATTTGCGTCAAGCAATCGCGCGCCGCTGGCTCCGCTGGTGTTGGTGGAAGCACCCGGCACATAGGCGTTGGTCACATCGCCCCAGGGTTTGCCGCCGCCGGCCAGGACGGCATCGTGCCAGGCCGAGCCCCGCACCTGCAGACCGTAAGTCGCATACTTCATCTCGAAGTTGATCAGGGTCTTGAACACGGTCGAGACCGCGTCGCCCTTGCGATAGTTCAGGTTGCCGTCGTCCTGATTGCGACCGCTTGGCGACGTGCCGGCGATCCCTGCCGCGGCGCCGTTCGTTACCGAAATCAGCGCGGGGTCCGGGTCGCCGGTGCGAATGGTCGTCCCGACACTGACAAGCCCGTCGAGCGTCGCGTCAGCCGTGCCGATCCGGAATGACTCGGCCTCCGATGGTGCCGATGCGTCAAGCAAGAGAAAGAGCGCGATCAGCGACGATCGCTTGACCTGAACAAGCATGCTGCGGACTTACGCCTCGACATTCCGAAGGGGCGTCGCACGCCAGCTTCGGAAAATCCATCCCCGGCTCGAAAAAGCCGTTCGCATGACTTGCTCGCGTTTGAGGCTGGCCGGCTGTCGCGATCGCCGTCGTGCGGTGTCCGGTGTGCTCTGTTGGCGCTGCATTGACGATAGTATAAGCTCACTGAGCCTTGAGTGACAAAGCGATTTCGATGAACTGGAGCCTGACCCGGACGATAGCGCGGCCAGCGGCGTGCGATATCAGGGCCGTTGCGATCTGGGTGATGCTCATTGTCGCAGGGGTCGGATGTTCCGCTTCGCCTGTCTGGCCACAAGATTCGCGCGAGGCCGGTATCGGGGGCGGCATTTTCCTCGGAACGCAAGCGGATCACTGGCTTGATCGCGATGGCGTGCTCGGCATCGACGCCGTCGCGGCGCCGGACAACGACCGGTTCGTGAAAGCCGATGGCAGGGTGGCCAACTACGGTACTCGGCCGACATTGACGAGCGCGCTGTGGCTTCGTGTCCGTATTCCCGAGCTCGATGCGCGATCGTTGCCGCAATGGACGATCTCGCTGAACGAACCGCGAGCACGGCAGGCGGTGCTCTATGTGAAGTCGGAGGATCGGTGGCAGACGCTGGTTTGGCAGGCGCTGCGACCCGTAGCAGGCGATCAGGCGGTCATGCGCTATCCCGTCTTCGTCGTACCGGCCGATCTGATGTCGGGCCGGGTCATTTATCTCCGGATTGAATCGCCGTCCTCGTTGCGCGGTATTCTCTGGCTGCATCCGGAAGCGTCATTCTTTAATGCCTATTCCCATGAGGCGCTTCTGTTTGGCGCCTTGTTCGGGATGCTGCTGGCGCTGTTCGTCTATATCGCGGTGTTCGGCGTGATCATGCGTGATCCCGCATTGATCAGCCTTGCTGTCTTCATCCTAGCATATGTCGGCTATGCGGTGTCGGACCGCGGCTTTCTCGACACCGCGATCTGGCCGGACGCGATGCTGCTTGCCCGCATGCTGTCGTTTCCAGGGACGTTCGTCATCCATGGCGCGCGGCTTGCGTTCTCGCTCTACTATCTGCGCGTGCCGCAGCATTATCCGAGGGTTGCGCTGGCACTCTGGGGTCTTGTCGGTGTGATGGCGCTCGGCGCGTTGCGCGCGATCTGGGAGGTCGCCGCCGACGAGGTCTATTGGGCGCGCCGCGTTCTGCCCTATGCGGGCATTCTCGTCACCGCTGTCACCGCCGCTCTCCTTCTGGTCATGCTGCGGCGGGAATGGCGTCGCGTGCTGGCTTTCGTTCTGTGCTGGCTGCCGGCGCTGGCGGCCGGCACGATCCGCGCCGTGTTCGATGCCTATCCTGGTATCGACGCGCATCCGCTGGTGCTGAACGGGACGTATCTGCTGATCGGTCTGTCGTTGCTGATGTTCAGTATTTTCGCTTCCCTCGACCTGCAATATCGTGAGCGCCGGTTGCGCAGCTCGGTGCAGATCAGTGAAGCGCGCTTCCGGAGTTTTGCCGACAGCGCATCCGACAGTTTCTGGGAGACGGATGCGGACGGCACCATTGTCCACCGGATCGGGCCGGCCAGCGAGGCGCTCGGGCTGCGTCTCGGCGTCGGTATGCTCGATACCTTGAAACAAGGCGGGCGGCAGGATGCGATCGGCGCCGCATTGAAGGGGCGGCACGCCTTCCGCTCGATGGTCGTCGATATCGCTGATGCGGCCGGCCGGACCCGGCATATCGGCCTCAGTGGCGCGCCGGTCTTTCAACCCGGCGGGGGGTTCATCGGATTTCGCGGGATCGCGACGGATCTGACCGAGGACATCGCGCGGCGCAACCGCGATTTGCAGCAGCAGAAAATGGCCGCGATCGGGCAGCTCGCCGGCGGCATCGCGCACGAAATCAACAATCTGCTGCATCCGATCCTGAATCTGTCGCGGCGTGTCGCGGCGCAGTTCGCCAGCGGCGACGAGAAGCGCAAGCAGTTGGACATCGTTGTCGATGCCGGCGTGCGTGCGAGCGAGATCGTCGCGGGGATTCTCGCTTACGTCAGGCCAGATATCGGTGATGGAAGCCGCATGCCGTTTCCCGATGCGGTTCGTCGTGCCTCGGATGCCATTCGTCCGATTGTCGGCGAATCCATTCGCTACAAGATGGAGATCGATACGGAGGATGGCCCCTCCGTCGCTGCCGGAGAAGTTCTTCAGGTTCTCAGCAATCTCGTCGCCAACGCGGTCTATGCAACGGGCGGAGCCGGGGCGATCACCGTGTCGTTTTCGGTGTCCGGCGATGACGACAAACCCTATACGCTCGTTGTCGCCGATAACGGCAGCGGGATGGACGACATGACGCGCGAGCGCGCGCTTGAACCGTTCTTCACGACCAAGGAGCCGGGCCGCGGCACCGGTCTCGGCCTTTCCATCGTCTACGGGCTGGTCCGCAACTGGCGCGGAACGATCGAAATTGAATCGCGGCCCGGACACGGCACGCATATCATCATCAGATTGCCCAGGGAGGCGGCGGCGTCATGAGCAGGGACAATACTCAGGAGAGCCGCAAGGTTCTGGTGATCGACGACATCTCGGGAGTGCGGGAATCGCTGTCGATTGCATTGACGGCGGCGGGCTTCGCCGTGACGGCGCTATCGAACGGCCGTGAGGGACTGACCGTTCTCGAGCAGGACAACTTCGATGCCGTCGTCACCGACATCTGGATGCCGGAAATGGACGGCCTCAATCTCATCAAGGAAATCCGCGAGCGTCAGCCGGAACTGCGGATCTTCGCGGTGACCGGCGGCGGCCCCAGGCTGTCGATTGAAACCGCCGGCTCGCTGGCATCGGTCTGGGGTGCGGAACGCGTTTTCATCAAACCGTTCGATGAAGCCAAGCTGATCGATGCTTTGAAGGCACCGCCGCAAACGAGCTAACTGGCCGACGATCGTTTGCCGGCCTTCTCCTGGTTCGGCTCGTGTCGCGCGTGCAGAGCGCGCAGAACGGCTTCCAGCGCGCTGGCGAGAACTTCCTTTTCCTTTTCGCTGATCGGTGTGACCGCCGCCGCGACCAGATTGAGCGGATCGTGCTTGAGCAGCGTCTGGCCGCGTGCGGTGACCTTGATCAATTCCGCGCGTCCCCGGCCGGCCGAGCCTGCTTTCGCCAGCAGGCCCTTGGTAATCAGCGTGCGCACCGTGCGGCTGACGGGTCCGAACGCCAGACCTTGAAACCGGGCCAGATGGATGGCGGTGCAATGGGATGGTTCCGCATGCGCAAAATAGCGGAGCGCACTCCACTGGGCCGGGAAAAGCCCCTGATCGAAGCCGAGCGAATGCATCATGCGGGCGCATTGCTCAAGCAGCCCGGTCAGGGCGGAGGGCGGAATCGAACGCTTGGCCATCGCCTAGTTATGGGCCTTGCCGTCGAAAATTTCCAGTGATGTCAGGGCTTTGGTCGGCAGGGTCCGGACCCTTTGGCTCTGTTCATCGAATAAGTTGAAAAGCTCAGTGAGCTATTATAAAACCCGGATTGTTGGAAACAGCACCAGGTGGAGAGACCATCCATGATCCGCGTTCTTTTGATTGCCACGGCAGTGTCGCTGACCGCGACTGCCGCCCAAGCCCAGTTGAAGCCGGTGACGACGCTGAAGCAGGGTCAGATCAATTCGAAATCCGGCATCGTTGCGCCGCGTGCGCAAGTCGCGCCGAGCATCAAGCCGGGTGTCGGAGCCGGCATCGTCGCCGGTGGTGCCGGCAACTTCAAACCCGGCGCCGGCATTGTTGCCGGCGGCGCGGGCAATATGCGCGCGCGCTAAATCACGTTCGGTACACGACGGTCGATCTGCCGGCTCCGTCGGGGCCGGCAGGTCGTTCACGGGCCGCTGCGCCGGTCGATTTCGTCGCGCATCGGACACCAGCTTATGAATTGCTCTATGAGCTTTTCATGCCTATGGTCGTCACGCGAATCCGGTCCGGTTGTTGTCCCGAAATGATCATGAAACGCGGTCTTGTTCTCGGCGCTGCGCGCGTCTGTCTTACTGCAAGCGTGCTGACGACGGGCGTACTGTCGAATTCCGCTCGCGCCCAGGCCGAGCCAAAAGCCGAGCCGCCCGCATGGTCCGTGACATACAATCAGGAGCATCGCTACATCAGCTGGAGCGGGACACGCGGGACACCGGCGAACTTCGCCAATGGTCAGCCGGGTAAGGGCTCGCAATTCTATATGCCGTTCGGCTTCGAACTGGCCGGACAACCGCATAGCGACGTGAAGGTCGAACTGCTGCTGCGTTCTGGCTATGTGCAGGCATCGCAACGCTCGGCCGGCGGTCTCTCCGGCTCGGTTTCGACTTATCTCGACACGACATTGGGTGGAACGGTGACCTATCTGGGGTTCGCCGGAATTCAGCCCTACGTCTCGATGAATATAAGTTTGCCGACCGGCCGTTCCGTGCTGTGGGGCAATTCGGCCTTTGCGCGCATGGACCCCGATCTTGTCGATGTGCCGACTTACGGCGAAGGCTTCAACTTCGGTCCGACCGCTGGCGTGAACATCCCGCTTGCCGACAATCTGCTGATCGGCCTTGGCGTCGGCTACACCAATCGCGGCGCCTATGAACGCGATTCAGTCCTCGCAGGGAATGGTGTGTCGAACCTCACGCTGCCGCTGTCGCGTTTCAATCCCGGCGATTCCGTCAGCTACAATGCAAGCGTGGCTTACGCACCCGGCCCCTGGACCCTGAATGCGGCCCTGACTTACGTCACCACGACCCGGACGACGCTCGATGGCGGTTTCGCCGGGCGGCCACGGCCGACGATTTCGCTGTCCGGCGGCGCGGCTTATCAGTGGGATGAGCGCAATCGGTCGAGCTTGACGGCGTCGTGGTCCTTCACCGGGCGGAATGACATTCTCGACCCGGCGCTGCAGATCGTGGCCGAGCCGTTCAATTCCAACAGCAATATCTATCGTCTCGCCTTCGATCAGACCTACAAGCTGAACGAGGACTGGACGATCGGCCTGACCGGAAGCTGGCTGTATCGCGACGCCAATGCTTATCTGCCGATTTCGGCGTCGTTCGTCCCCGCGAAAACACGCTGGTCGGCGGGTGCTGTCGCGCAATATGCGGTCAACAAGGCGATCGGGTTGAACGCGAGGGTGGAGCGGATCTGGATTCGGGAGCGCGACAAGCCGGACGTGATCGATATCGTCAATTGCGGCGGCGTTTGTCCGGGGTCGGCGGTCCCGGCGTTGAATTATGACGGCTGGCTGGTGTCGCTCGGCGGCACCGTACAATTCTAGAGAGCGCATATGCCGAGGCTTGTACGATATCTGCCTGTAGTGCTGCTCGCGATGTTTGCCGTTCCGGACGCGTTGCTCGCGCAGGAGCATTGCGCTGAGGGGATCACGGCTGCCGGTACATGCGCGAACCCCGCGTTAGGCCGATCGCTACGCCGGCAGACGATCGTCCGCACCCAGTCACGGTTGTCGGTGAATTCCCCGCCGGTGCTGCCGAGCGCGGATGCGACCGCGAAAGACCCGGCGTTGAGGGGCTTCATTCGTCGCGAGCAAAGCGCCACACGTCCATAGCAGGATATCGATCCGCCGCCGGTTAGCGGGGATCACCCGCCGGCAGGAACACGTCGTCGATCCGCATCGGCTCATCCAGAAAACTCTCCTCGACCAGAAACCGTTGCACGGTTTCCAGCGCCGTCCGGTTCGGCGCGAGGCCATAGGGCCACGGATCGGCGCCGAACACGGCGTCCATCTCCTCGAGCTCCTTGAACATCCATGGCAGCATATAGGCCGGCGCGCCGCTGTAGCGCGCCTGTTTCAGCGCCAATGCCTTCGCGGCGTCGCAGGCTTTGTAGAGGCTCGCGGCAAGCCACGGGTGCTGCTCATGAAGCTCTTTCCGGATCACCAGCGTATGCATGATCGGGAAGATACCGGTGCGCGCGAAATAACTTTTTTCCTCCGCCTGATAATCGGGGAATAGCCGTTCCACGTTGTCCGATGTGCGCAACGACGCCGGAATTTCCGGGCTGATCAAGGCGTCGATCTCGCCGGTCGCGAGCATGTCGCTCAACATCTGATCGTCGCGCAGAGGCTGCGTGCGCGGCGGATGACGCGGCTTGAGCATCGTGATGTGCCCGCCCTTCAGCCCTTTCTGATTTACCCCGCCCTCGAACCACGACACGTTGTCGAAGTCGACACCATAGTCGCTGCGCAGGATGCCGCGAATCCAGATCGACGCCGCGGTCTGGTGGCCCTGAATGCCGATGCGGCGGCCGGCCAGATCCCTGGGCGACCGGATGCCGGCAGTTTTGTTGATGAAGATGAATCCGTGCCGAAACATGCGTGACGGAAAAATCGGCAACACCGAAAACTGCGCCGTCCGCTTCGCGGTGTAGACGAACGAATGAACGATCGACATTTCCGCGATGTCGAATTCATTGTGCGCCAGCATCCGGCTGAAGACCTCGATCGGCCAGCGCAGCGGAACTGGAGCGATCCTGGCTCCGTCGACCGGAATCTCGCCGCTCAGAAGAGGTTGAAACCGGTCGTAGGGAAGACAGGCAAGCGTCAGATTCAATTCGGTCATTGCGTCATCGATTTATTTCAGGGACAGCCCGATATCCTTGATCAAGGCTTCCCAACGCTCGCTGTCTTCGCGAAGGGTGCGCGCGGTTTCCTCCGCGCTGATGGGCGCGGGCGACAGATGCGCGGCCAGAAGTTTTTTCCTGACCTCCGGATCGGCAAGCACTTTTGTGATCTCCGCGTTGAGTTGGGCGACGATCGGCGCGGGCGTGCCGCCGGGCGCGATCACCACCAGCGCCGCGCTGGCGGAAAAGTCGGGGACGCCCGATTCGGCCACCGTCGGGATATCCGGCAGCGTTTCGACGCGCTGCTTCTCGGTCACTGCGAGCGCGCGGACCTGACCCGCCTGAATCAGCGGCAGCACGCTGGTCGTATCGACGATGCCGGCGGCGACCTCACCACCGGCAATGGCGACAGCGGCCGGCGCGCCACCGCGATAGGGCACGGCCTGCATCGTCATGCCGGTTTTCTTCTTGAGCAGTTCGCCGGTGAGATGTCCGGCCGAGCCGCGCGCCGAGACGCTGTAGCTGACCTTGCCGGCGTTCTCCTTGTCGTAGGCGATCAGGTCCGTCACCGACTTGATCGGCAATTTGGCGTTCACGGCCAGGATCTGCGGGCTGAACACCGCGCGCATCACCGGCGTAATGTCCTTCACCGGATCGTAAGTCACGCGTGACAGATGCGGTGTGATGGTCAGCGGGCTGTCCGACAGCACGGCGAAGGTATGCCCGTCGGCCGGAGAGCGGATCAGCGCTTCGATGCCGATCGCGGCATTGGCGCCCGGCCGATTGTCGACGATGACGGTCTGGCCCAGCCGTTCCTGAAGCTGCTGGCTCATAACCCGCGCTAGCAGATCGATAGCGCCGCCGGGCGCATAGGGAACGATGATGCGGGTGGTTTTACCGGAGGGCGCTTGCGCCAGGGCGGAACTGGCGAGAAGGGAAGCAGGCCCAAGCGTTGCGAGCCCCCGAAGTAAAATACGCCGGTCCATCCATGTCCCCTTCGCGCAGATGCGCTCAACGGCAATGATGTTAATCGGCTCCACTGCAGCGGGGAAGGCGGCGCGCTCACGGTGATCGAGGCCGGGGAGGGTTCGCCCGCGATGCCTTCGGCGGGACCGTTGCGCCGCAGGTCTTCATGATCGCATTGCCAATATCTTTCGCTGACAGCCGAACTCGGCAAGCGTGACGCCGCGCACGAACACGGGCCGTCATGATCAAACGCATTCCCGCGCTGTCCATCGCGCATCGCCGGACCGCAACTGGCGGGTCTCGGTGGTCGATGATGCGCAGTCCGGCGGTACGTCGCTGACGACGGGGGTTATCGGGGGGCCGGTCAGCGCCACGGTGCCGGCGCCGGTGGTTTTCCCGGTGTTGATCGTGCGCTGCCGCCGGGCGGACGAAGCCATGACACCGCTCATCGGGCCGGCCCATTCCCGTGGGGAATCAAGGGCCTAGCGGAGCGTTGATTTTCGTCATTGACGTTTGCCGGAAGCTGGTGTCTTTGCCGCGCAACACTGGCCTCGCGCGGCGGGACCAGTCCTTCTTTCCCATCTCTGGCGGCGATCATGCGGCACGTTCTGGCGGCGAAGCTTTTGGACGATATGACCCGGCCCGCGAACCGGGGCGGCACGTCCGCCGTGGCCGCGGCGTTCCTGCCGCCGGCACCGTCCGCCTCGCTGATCCGCCTCGGCGTTCGCCGCGCCGGCCAGCAGCAGCAGGCTCAGGGTGCGCGCCGCGATCTGCTGATCCGCCGCCGTCAGCTCGGCTGAACGCCGCACTGCTTCCCAAGTCGTCTGTCATCGTATCGATTGCGATAAGATCGCCGCGCCGATTCGGGCGGGGGATTTTCACGCATGCAGGTCACGACATCGCTGGCGCTGGTCAACGGCACGCATAGCCGCGTCAAGCATACGCGTCACGGCTTCATGCTTTACAACACGCACGATGCCTATGTCGGCCGCTCGCTCGAACTTTACGGCGAGTTCTCCTATGGCGAGATCGAGCTGTTCGCGCAGATGCTCAAGCCGGGCATGACCATCCTCGATGTCGGCGCCAATATCGGCGCGCACACGCTTTACTTCGCGGAAGTCGCCGGATCGACCGGATCGGTGATCGCGTTCGAGCCACAGCGGGCCGTGCATCAGATCCTGGTGGCGAATCTCGCGCTCAACGATGTGAGCAACTGCCGCGCGCTGCAGATGGGCGTCGGCAACGCGCCGGGTCAGGCGTTCATTCCCGTCGTCGATTATGCCGCCGCCGGCAATTTCGGCGGCGTATCGCTGGGAGACGATAACGGTGCCAAGGGCGAAACGGTCGCGGTGGTGCCGATCGACGGCATCGGTCTCGACCAATGCCATTTCATCAAGATCGACGTCGAGGGCATGGAAGAGGCAGTGATCGACGGTGCCGCCGGCGTCATCCGGCGCGACCGGCCTGCGCTCTATGTCGAGAACGATCGCCGGGAGAAATCGGAATCGCTGATCCGGCGTTTGCAGGATTTGAACTACCGGCTGTTCTGGCATCTGCCGCCGCTGTTCAACACCGCCAATATTTACGGCAACGGCGTCAACGTGTTTCCCGGCATCGTCTCGATCAACATGCTGTGCCTGCCCGCCGAATCCGTGAACAACGTGACCGGTTTGCAGGAAGTCACGAGCCCGTTCGACTGGCCGCTGGCGCAGTAGGCGATAAACCTCGTCGCGGTTTCCGTCCCGTTGCGGGATACCATCAGAGACTCATGATTGAGCAGGCGCTTTCAGTCGCGCTCGCAAGCGGCTGTGTCTCGCTGGCAACAAACCAATGGGATTTGAGACCCCAATCTGAATTGGGGTCCACCGCCATTTATCACGGACGAGAAATGTGGAATAAACAATGTGGGGGCGTCATGATGAAAGAGAAATGTCATGACGACGCGATCCTTGCTGCTTGCCGGCGCCCTTGCGTTCGTTTGGGGGTCGAGCGCCCAGGCGGCTGACTTACCGGCGCGCATGTACACAAAGGCGCCGCCTGTTGCTGCAGTCTACAATTGGGCAGGTTTCTACGCCGGATTGCATCTCGGCGTGGCGAACGGCAACGTCACGGCAACGGATATCACGCCGCCCAACGGCGGCTTTTTCACCGACTTGGTGCCGGCCGGCACCGAAGGTTTTGATTTCCGCAACGCAAGCCTCGCCGGCGGCGTTCACGTCGGCGCGCAATATCAATGGCAACAAGTCGTTCTTGGCGCGGAAGCCGGTTGGACCGGAACCGAGATCAAGCAAACGATCACCAGCCCCTATTTTCCCGCGAGTGATACCGAGACGGGCAAGATCGAAAATCTCGTCACAGTGGTTGGCCGCATCGGCTATGCTTTCGATCGCGTGCTGGTTTACGCCAAAGGCGGTTATGCCGGCGGTGAGGTTGGCTTCAAAGCGCGAGACAATGCCGCTTTGGTCACGTACCAGCAGAAGCTCTGGCAAAATGGCTATGCGATTGGCGGCGGCTTTGACTACGCCATCACCAATTCACTGATCCTCGGAATCGATTATACCCATATCGGTCTGGGCTCGGCACAAACCACCGGCAACAACGTGTTCGACAGCGGCGCGCTTGGCGTCAATCCCGAGACATACCGCACCAAGGCGCGTGTCGACATGGTCATGGCGAAACTGAGCTACAAGTTCGGCGGGTCGCTCTCGTCGATCCATTGAGTCAAGCTCGCCGGTCTTAAGCCGAACTGTCTCAAGTCCGGCGATGCTTCAATAACCCGCCGCGCGCGCACCGCGCGTGCGTGTGTCGGCGGCGCCGATCCAGCCACCCTGTCCATCGGACGCGATGGCATTGATCGCCGTCGCGGGCCGCCGCACCACGACCTGATGGCCGCGCTGTCTTAAACCATCGATGATCTCCGGCGGCACCGCCGGCTCGGCCAGCGTCTCGTCCGGCATCCATTGATGATGCAGCCGCGGCATCGTCACCGACGCCGCGACGTCCTTGCCGAAGTCGAGCATGGCGACGATTTGTTGCAGCACCGCGGTGATGATGCGGCTGCCGCCCGGCGAGCCGGTGACGAGCGCGACCTTGCCGTCTTTCAGCAGGATCGTCGGCGTCATCGACGACAGCGGCCGCTTGCCGGGGCCGGGGAGATTCGGTTCATAGCCGACCAGACCGAACGCATTGGTGGCGCCGGGCCGGGCGGTGAAATCGTCAAGCTCGTTGTTCAGCAGCACGCCGGTGCCGTCAGCCACGAGGCCGACGCCGTAGCTGAAGTTGAGCGTATAGGTGTTCGACACCGCGTTGCCGTCGCTATCGACCACGGAGAAATGCGTGGTGTTGTCGCCTTCGCGCGGCACCGGAAACGCGCCGGGCGTCGCAGGGGTCGCGCGCTGAGGGTCGATGGTGGCGCGTAACGTCGCCGCATAGCGTTTCGACGTGAGGCCCTTGACCGGCACGCTGACACTGTCCGGATCGCCGAGATAGGCGGCGCGGTCGGCGTAAGCGCGTTTCATCGCCTCGACCATCAGATGGCGCGATGCGGCATCGTCCTTCAGCGTGAAGCCTTCGAGAATGTTGAGCATCTCGATCAGATGCACTCCGCCGGAGGAGGGCGGCGGCATCGAGAGAATGTCATAGCCCCGATAGGTGCCGCGCACCGGTTCGCGCAGGATCGCGCGATAGGATTTCAGATCGTCGACGGTGATCAGCCCACCCGCCTTCCGCACGCCGGCGGCGAGTTTTTCCGCGACCGCGCCGTCGTAGAAGCCGTGCGCGCCGTCACGCGCGATGGCGGACAGCGTATCGGCGAGGTCGTGCTGCACCAGGGTCTGTCCGGCGCGCAGCCCGCTGCCGTCCGGATTGAGGAAGATTGCCGCGCTCGATGGCCAGCGCGCCAGCCGCGCGGCGAGGCGCGGCAGGGAGTCCGCGAGATCGCCGTCGACGGGAAGGCCATCACGCGCCAGCGCGATCGCCGGTGCGACGAGTTGTGCCAGCGTGAAGCGCCCCGAGCCGAATTTTTCATGGGCCATGACCAGACCGGCGACGGTACCGGGGACGCCGATGGCAAGCGCGCTGTCGCGCGACTTCTGCGGGTCGGGATTGCCGTTGACGTCGAGAAACATGGTCGGCGTCGCCGCGCCCGGCGCCGTCTCGCGATAGTCGATTGTCGCCGGTGCTTGATCCTTGCGGTGGATCACCATGAAGCCGCCGCCGCCGATATTGCCGGCGCGCGGATAGGTCACGGCGAGCGCGAAGCCGGTCGCGACCGCGGCATCCACCGCATTGCCGCCCTGTTTGAGAATCTCCACGCCGACCTGCGCGGCGCGGCCTTCCTGCGCCACGACCATGCCATGCGCGGCGTGCACCGGCACGACCGGAGGCACCGTCTGCAAGCTCGAGTCGAGCGACGGCGTGCCGAGATTATTTTGCGCGAGTGCCGGCGCGGTCAGCGCCAGCAGGGCTGAGAGCGCGACACCGAAACCTGAGCGCAGCAATCGCACCGGGTTTCAGCGCGGCCGGCGCGGTTTGCGGATGTATTCGCGATAGAGCGGCACCCACATGAAGGCGCGGATGCGCGCCTCCAGTTCCTCCGCGCTGCAAGCCGGCGCGACGCCGTCGGCCTGCGCCTGCTTGCCGACCGCGAGCGCAACCTTGGCCGACACCTCGCGCAGATCCTTCACCGGCGGCAGCAGCCGCGCGGTGCGGTCGGTGCGTGCCGGCGACAGCGCCGCCAGCGCCTTCGCCGAGGCCATGAACATGGTGTCGGTGATGCGGGTCGCGGCGGCGGCGAGCACGCCGAGGCCGACACCGGGGAAGATGTAGGAGTTGTTGGTCTGGTCGATCGGAATGGTGCGGCCCTGATAGGTCGCGGCCGGATAGGGACTGCCGGTGCCGACCAGCGCGCGGCCCTCGGTCCATTCGATCAGCTTCTGCGGGATCGCCTCGCTGCGTGATGTCGGGTTCGACAGCGGGAAGATCACCGGCCGCGCGACGTTCTTCGCCATGGCGCGCGCGATCTCCTCGGTGAACGCACCGGGCTGACCGGAGACACCGATCAGCACGGTGGGTTTCGCATTCTCGATCACGTCGATCAGGTTGATGCGGTTGGCGTCGCGCAGTGTCCAGCCGGCGACATCCTCGCGGGCGCGCAGCAGGAACCGCTGGCCGTCGTGGATATTGTTCATGCCTTCGATCAGCAGGCCGTCGCGGTCCACCGCATAGAAGCGGCGGCGCGCCTCCGCCTCGGACAGGCCGTCGTCGATCATCGCCTGCATGATCAGCGAACAGATGCCGGTGCCGGCGGAGCCGGCGCCGAACAGCGCGATGCGTTGCTCGGTCAGCGGCACGCCGGTGACGTTGACCGCGGCGAGCAGCGTGCCGGCGGCGATCGCCGCCGTGCCCTGGATATCGTCGTTGAAGGTGCACAGCCGGTCGCGATAGCGATCGATCAGCCGGCCGGAATTGGCGCCGGCGAAATCTTCCCACTGCAGCAGCACGTTCGGCCAGCGTTTCATCACCGCCTGAACGAACTCCTCGATGAAATCGTCGTACTCCTGGCCGCGCACGCGGTTGTGACGCCAGCCGATATACAGCGGATCGAGCAGCCGTTCCTGGTTGTCGGTGCCGACGTCGAGCAGGATCGGCAGCGTCTGCGTCGGATGAATGCCGGCGCAGGCGGTGTAGAGCGACAATTTGCCGATCGGAATGCCCATGCCGCCGGCGCCCTGATCGCCGAGGCCGAGAATGCGCTCGCCGTCACTGACGACGATCACGCGCACGTCGTTGAGGTTCGGCCGGTTGAGGATCTCGGTCATCCGGTGCCGGTTCGGATAGCTGATGAACAGGCCGCGCGGTTTGCGCCAGATTTCGCTGAAGCGCTGGCAGCCTTCGCCCACCGTCGGCGTGTAGACGATCGGCAAAAGCTCTTCCATGTGCGAGGTGAGCAGCGCGTAGAACACCGTCTCGTTGGTGTCCTGCAGATCGCGGATGAAGGCGTAACGCTCGAAATTGGTGGCGAAATTGCGCAGCACCTTGAGTCGCCGCGACACTTGCCCTTCCAGCGAGCCGACATTGGGCGGCAGCAGACCGTGCAGGCGGAACGTGTCGCGCTCCGCTTCGGTGAACGCCGTGCCCTTGTTGAACAGGTGATGGCGGATGAGGTTGCCGCCCGAAAGATCGATCTCGATCGGGCCGGAAAAGTCGGGAACGGGAGGAAGTGTCATTGGAAAAGGATCGAAGCCTTAGCGTGCTTGCTGATGATAAACGGTGTTCGGCCGCATGTCGGTCGCGCTGGCAACGCGATTCGACATATTGAAGAAGCCGACCACGGCAGAGATATCCCAGATATCGCGATCGTTGAACCCCGCGCGGCGCAATCGCTCGCGGTCGGGTTCTTCGATCGCCCAGGGCTGCATGGTCAGCCGGACGGCGAAATCGAGCATGGCGCGCTGTCGCTTGTCGAGCCGCGCCGCGCGGTAATTCATCACCATCTGCTCGCCGAGGATCGGGTTACCAGCATATTGCCGCACGGCTGCTCCGTGTGCGGTCAGACAGTAATAGCAGCGGTTTTGCGAGGAGACCGCCACGGCGATCATTTCCCGTTCGAGTTTGCTCAGGCCGGAGGGGCCGAGCATCAGATCGTTGTACATGGCAACGAAGGCTTCGAGCTTGGCGTTGTCGAACGCATAAGCCAGCAGCACATTCGGTATAAAACCCAGTTTTTCCTCGCATTTGCGGAAATAAGCGAGCATCGCCGGCGACAGCGTGCCGCGCGGCAAATCGAGCGCGATCGCCGGTGCGTCGTCGATCTGGAGTTTCGCCACAGCGCCGGTCTTGGCTTTTGACTTCGCTTGCGCGGGGGGCGGAGTTGTTTTGCTGGGCAAACGTTTGCCGGGCGCGCGCTGCGCGGCTGCCGTCTTTGCGGTTGCCATGGGCTGTCTCCCGTTTATCCCCTGATGTTTGCGGGCAGTGTACACATTTTGTGATCGTGGCGATATTCCGATCTCGGCGATCCCTGAGCAAGATCAGCCGGTTAACCGGCTACTGCTGAGTCGTTCGCAGTGGTGTCACAGTGTGGTCGAAACTGCGGTGTTCTCTCGACGTTGCCGGTGGGAATCATCGAGACTCCGCCGGCATTGAGTCCCACCTCGTGCGCCGCCAGGCGCAAGGACATGCCAAGGGCTATCATGACTGACAATCTTGCGGGTGCCGACGAGAGTCGGGCCGCTCGCTCTCTCATCGCTCAAGCCGCACCGCAGGCACGCGACGTGCCGGTCGATTTCACCGCCTCATTGTTCGGCCGTGCGGCGCCGGAAGATTTGCTGCGCTATCAACCGCAGGAGCTCGCGCAATTCGCGCAGCAGGCGTGGTCTTTCCTCTCGCAACGCGCTCCGGGCCACGCGGCGGTCCGGTTCGACGAGCAGGCGCTCTCGGCCTCGGCGGCGGGCGAGCGCCGGGCGGTCGGCATCATCGAGATCGTCAACGACGACATGCCGTTCCTGGTCGACTCGGTGATGGCCGAGCTGGCGACGCAAGGTCTGTCGGTGCGCCTCGTCGCGCATCCGGTGTTCTCCGTCGATCGCGATGGCAGCGGCAAGCTCGCCGCGTTTCGCGGTGCCGGCGCCGTCAACGGCGCGGCACGCGAGAGCTTCATTTATATCCACGTCGATCCGGTGGCCGATGCGCCGCGGCGTGCGGCCATTGCCGCGGCGCTTGAAGTCGTGCTCGGCGAGGTACGCGTCGCGGTTGTCGACTGGCGCGCGATGCAGGCGCGCGTCGGGGAGGCGGTGACGCAACTCAAGGACAAGCCGCCGCCGCTGCCGGTCGCGGAAATCTCCGAGGCGATTCAGTTCGTCGAATGGCTGCTGGCCGACAACTTCACGTTTCTCGGCGCGCGTGACTATGCGCTCGCCGGCAATGGCGACAGGCTGGAGCGCATTCCCGGCACCGGGCTTGGCATTCTGCGCGACGAGAGCATGGATGTGCTGCGCCGTGGCGACCAGAAGCTGGAAATCACGCCGGAGATCATGGCGTTCCTCAAGGAGCCGAAGCTTCTGATCGTCACCAAGGCGAATGCGCGCTCGCGCGTGCACCGCCGCGTGCATCTCGATTACATCGGCTTCAAACGTTTCAATGCGCAAGGTCAGCTCGCCGGCGAATTGCGCATCGTCGGCCTGTTCACCTCGACGGCTTATACGCGCTCGCCGCGGTCGATCCCGTATCTGCGCCACAAGATCGCGGCGATCGAGGCGCGCGCCGGCCTGCTGCCGGACAGCCATTCCGGCAAGGCGCTGGCGAATATTCTCGACACCTATCCGCGCGACGAATTGTTCCAGATCGACGAGGACACGCTGTTCGCGTTCGCGGCGACGATGCTGCAACTCGACGAGCGGCCGCGCGTGCGGGTGCTGGCGCGGCGCGACCGGTTCGACCGGTTCGTGTCGGTGCTGGTGTTCATCCCGCGCGAGCGGGCCGACAATCGGTTGCGGACGGCGATCGGCAGCTACCTCGCCTCGGTATTCGACGGGCATCTCTCCGCGTTCTACCCGCACTACACCGAAGGGCCGCTGGTGCGTGCTCACTTCATCATCGGCCGTCGCGGCGGCGCGACGCCGGACGTGCCGCGCGCGACCCTGGAAAAGGCGATCCGCTCGATCGTGCGAAGCTGGAGCGACGGCCTTGGCGAATCACTCGCCAGCCAGCATCCGACCGACGCGGCGCGCACCTTGTACGAGCGCTACCGCGAGGCGTTTCCCGCCGGCTATCGCGACGACTATCAGCCGGCCGATGGCCTCGCCGCGATCCGCGTGCTGGAAGGATTGTCGGCGCAGCGCCCGCTCGGTGTCGATTTCCATCATCGCGATGGCGAAGGGCACAGCAGCGTCGGGCTGCGCATATGGAGCCGCGGCCGGCCGCTGCCGCTGTCGGAGCGGGTGCCGGTGCTGGAGAATATGGGCTTCCGCGTCGTCGACGAGCGCACCTATCAGCTCACGCCGCAGGACGCGGAGCCGGCCTGGTTCCACGACATGCTCCTGCAATGCGCCGATGGCAGCGAAGTCGATCTCGACGATGAGGCCGCGCGGCTGAAGCAGCGGCTGGAGGCGACATTCCTCGTCGTCATGGGCGGTCACGGCGACAACGACGGTTACAACGCGCTGGTGCTCACCGGCGGATTGATGTGGCGCGACGTGGCGCTGATCCGCGCTATCTCGCGCTTCCTGCAGCAGGCGCAGGTGCCGTTCTCGCAGGACTATATGTGGACGACGCTGCGCAAGCATCACGGTGTCGCCGCCGATATCGTCGCGCTGTTTCACGCGCGGTTCGATCCGCGCACGCAGAATCGCGACAGGCAGGAAGACGAGATCATCAAGCGGATCGAGACGGCGCTCGACAAGGTGCAAAGTCTCGACGAGGACCGCATCCTGCGCCGCTTCCTCAACGCGGTGCGTGCGGCGATCCGCACCAATTTCTATCAGCCGGCGGAGGATGGCGGGCCGAAGCCGCTGATCGCCATCAAGTTCGAAAGCCGCAAGCTCGATGGGTTGCCGAAGCCGCGGCCGCTCTACGAGATTTTCGTCACGTCGAGCCGGGTCGAGGGCGATCACCTGCGGTTCGGCAAGGTGGCGCGCGGCGGCATCCGCTGGTCGGACCGGCCGCAGGATTTCCGCACCGAGGTGCTGGGTCTCGTCAAGGCGCAGCAGGTGAAGAACGCGGTGATCGTGCCGGTCGGCTCCAAGGGCGGCTTCGTGCCGCGCCTGCTGCCGGCGATTGCCGCCAAGGGCAAGCGCGAGGACGTGCAGGCGGAGGGGACAGCAGCGTACAAGCTGTTCATCGACGCGCTGCTCGACATCACCGACAATATCGCCACCGACGGCACCATCGTGCCGCCGGACAATGTGGTGCGGCATGACGGCGACGATCCCTATCTGGTGGTCGCCGCCGACAAGGGCACCGCGACGTTCTCCGACACGGCGAACGCGATCTCGCGCGAGCATCACTTCTGGCTCGACGATGCGTTCGCCTCCGGCGGATCGGCCGGCTACGACCACAAGGTGATGGGTATTACCGCGCGCGGCGCGTGGGAATCGGTGAAGCGGCATTTCCGCGAGATGGACGTCAACATCCACGTAACGCCGTTCACCTGCGTCGGCGTCGGTGACATGTCGGGCGACGTGTTCGGCAACGGCATGCTGCGCGAGAATACGACCAAGCTCGTCGCCGCGTTCGACCATCGCGATATCTTCATCGATCCGTCGCCGGATCCGCAGGCGAGTTTCGCCGAGCGCAAGCGCCTGTTCGATCTGCCGCGCTCGAGCTGGCAGGACTACGACAAGGGGCTGATTTCCAAGGGCGGCGGCATCTATTCGCGCTCGCTCAAGGAGATCGAATTGTCGCCGGAAGCGCAAGCGGTGCTCGGATTCGCGCAGGCCCGCGCCACGCCGCAGCAGGTGATGAGCGCAATTCTGAAAGCGCCCGTCGATCTGTTGTTCTTCGGCGGTATCGGCACCTATATCCGCGCATCGTCGGAGAGCGACGATTCGGTGGGCGATCGTGCCAACGATCCGATCCGCATCGCCGGCAAGGAGCTGCGCTGCAAGGTGGTCGGCGAGGGCGCCAATCTGGGGATGACCCAGCGCGGCCGCATCGAGGCGGCGTTCGCCGGCCGGCGGCTCAACACCGACGCCATCGACAACTCCGCCGGCGTCAACACCTCCGACGTCGAGGTCAACATCAAGATCGCGCTGACCCGGCCGGTGCATGACGGTCGGCTGACGATGGAGTCCCGCAATGCGCTGCTCACGGAGATGACCGACGAGGTCGCCCGCGTCGTGCTGCGCAACAACTACCTGCAGACGCTCGCGCTGTCGCTCGCGGCGCGGCGCGGCATGGAGGACGCCGGTTTCCTGCAGCGGCTGATGCAGACGCTGGAGACCGCGGGTCATCTCGACCGCGCGGTGGAATTCCTGCCCGACGACGTGGAGCTGGCCGACCGTTTCGCGCGTGGCGTCGCGTTCACGCGGCCGGAGCTGGCGGTGCTGCTCGCTTACGCCAAGCTGACGCTCTACGAGGAACTGATCGATTCGCCGGTGCCGGACGACCCTTATCTCGGCCGCGAGCTCGGGCGTTACTTCCCGCGCGAGGTGACGGAGCGTTATCCCGATGCGCTCGAACATCATCGGCTGCGGCGCGAGATCATCGCCACGCAACTGGCGAACTCGATGATCAACCGTGGCGGTCCGTCGCTGATCGTGCGCATCGCCGACCAGACGGGCGCCGATGCGGCACGTATCGCGGCGGCGTTTGCCGCGGTGCGCGACAGCTACGAGATGCCGGAGTTGAACGACGAGGTGAACGCGCTCGACAACAAGGTCAAGGGCGCGGTGCAGCTCTCGCTCTATGCGGCGATCGAGGATCTGCTGCTGGATCGGCTGGTCTGGTTCCTGCGCAATGTCGATCTGTCGCGGGGCCTTGCCGAAATCGTCACCCACTATCACGACGGCATTGCCGGCGTGGCGGGAGCGCTCGGTCATGCGCTGCCGGAGGCGGCGTTGCGCGAGGTCTCGGCGCAGGTCGAAACCTATCGCAAGGCCGGTGTCCCCGATGCGCTGGCGCTCCGCTTCGCCAGCCTGCCGTTGCTCAAGGCCGCGCCGGATATCGTGCTGGTGGCGGAGCGCGCGCAGCAGCCGCTGGCGGATGTCGCCGCGACCTATTTCGCGGCGCAGGCGTTTTTCCGCATCGACCAGATCGAGCAGGCGGCGCGCAACGTGCCGGTCGGTGACTATTTCGACCGGCTGGCGCTCGACCGCGCGCTCGACACGATCGGTGAAGCGATCCGGCGTCTCACCGCCGCGATGCTCGGGCAGGGCTCAGGTTCTGGCAGCGGCACCACCGCGGTCGAGGCGTGGGTCGCGGCGCATCGCGAGAGCGTCGATCGCGTGCGGTCGTCGATCGATCAGATCGCCGGCTCGGGCCTCACATTGTCGAAACTGTCGGTGGCGGCGAGCTTGCTCGCCGATCTGGCGAAGACCTGATCCGCCTCATCCTGAGGAGGCGACATCGTTGCCGTCTCGAAGGATGTGGCGGCCCAAACGTCATGTTATCCGCTTCATGGTTCGAGGCGCGATCCCGTCAGCGCGTTTACGCGCGTCTTTGACGCGCTATGGGATCGCTCCTCACCATGAGGCTGATAGCTAATGCCGGAAATGCCGCGTGCCGGTCATCACCATGGCGATGCCGTGGTCGTCGGCGGCCTTGATCACCTCGTCGTCGCGCATCGAGCCGCCGGGCTGGATCACCGCCGTCGCGCCGGCCTCGATCGCCACCAGCAGACCGTCCGCGAACGGGAAGAACGCGTCGGACGCCACCACCGAGCCCTTGGTCATCGGCGTGGCGAGTTTCGCTTCGTCCGCCGCATCCTGCGCCTTGCGCGCGGCGATGCGCGCGGAATCGACCCGGCTCATCTGTCCGGCGCCGATGCCGACGGTGGCGAGATCCTTGGCGTAAATGATGGTGTTCGACTTCACATGCTTGGCGACGCGGAAGGCGAAGCGCAGATCGCGCAACTCCGCGTCGGTCGGCGCGCGCTTCGTCACCGTGCGCAAGGTCATGTCGTCGACCACCGCGTTGTCGCGTGTCTGCACCAGCAATCCGCCGGCGACGGATTTCACGGTGAGGCCGCGCTCGCGCGGGTCGGGCATGCCGCCGGCGATCAGCAGGCGCAAATTCTTCTTGGCGGCGACGATCGCCACCGCATCGTCGGAGGCCGCCGGCGCGATGATGACCTCGGTGAAAATCTCCACCACCGCGCGCGCGGTCTCGGCGTCGAGCGGCCGGTTGAAGGCGACAATGCCGCCGAACGCCGAGGTGGTGTCGCAGGCGAGCGCGCGGCGATAAGCCTCCGCCAGGGACGCGCCCTCGGCGACGCCGCACGGATTGGCGTGCTTGACGATGACGCAGGCGGCGGCGCGCGCCGGATCGAACTCGGCGATGCACTCGTAGGCCGCGTCGGTGTCGTTGATGTTGTTGTAGGAGAGCTGTTTGCCCTGGAGCTGCGTCGCGGTGGCGACGCCGAAGCGCCTGTTCGGCGTCCGGTAGAACGCCGCGCTCTGATGCGGGTTCTCGCCGTAGCGCAACGCTTCCGCGAGGCGTCCTCCAAAAGCACGATATGTCGGCGCGTCGTCCTTGAGCGTCGCCGCGAACCAGTTGGAGATCGCGGCGTCGTAGGCGGCGGTGCGGGCATAGGCCTTGGCGGCGAGCCTCTGCCGCAGCGTCAGCGTCGTCGCGCCGTCATGGGCGTCGAGATCGGCCAGGACGGCGGCATAGTCGTCGGCATCGACCACCACCGCCACGTCGGCATGGTTCTTCGCCGCGGCGCGGATCATCGCCGGACCGCCGATGTCGATGTTCTCGATGCAGTCGTCGTAGCCGGCGCCGCGCTCCACCGTCGCCTCGAACGGATAGAGATTGACCACCAGCAGATCGATGGCGCGGATGCCGTGCGTCTGCATGGCCGCCTGATGCTCGGCGTTGTCGCGGATGCCGAGCAGCCCGCCATGCACCTTGGGGTGCAGCGTCTTCACCCGGCCGTCCATCATTTCCGGCGAGCCGGTCAGTTCGGCGACGTCGATGACGTTGAGGCCCGCGTCCTTGATCGCCTTGGCGGTGCCGCCGGTGGAGACCAGTTCGACGCCGCGCGCGGCGAGCGCTTTGGCGAGATCGATCAATCCCGTTTTATCGGAAACCGAGAGAAGGGCGCGGCCGATGCGGCGGAGGTCTGTGCTCATGGTGGGTTTATCTGGTCGGCTTCATCGCTGTTGTTGGGCAGCGGGGTAGCACAGCCGCGCGGACCGGTGAAACCGGCCAAAGGGCCGATCCCCGCATTTCGCGGTTATTACAGCGGCAGTTCCGGCTCGTCCGGATTGGGCGCGGCGCCGGAGGGCGTGCGCGGCAGATGCGAAATCTGCCAGCGGACCTGCGGGTTCTCCCGCGCATGGCCGTAAATGACGATTTGCACGGTGCGGCGCGGCCGGTCGGCGCCGGCGAGGAACACGCTTTCCTCGATGTCCACTGCGTGGTGATCGGCGCTGAAGGTCCAGCCCTCGCGGTCCGGCATGACCAGGATGACGCTCTTGCCGTCGCTCAGGCGGTTGGCCTTGGCGGACGGATGCAGATGGAAGCGCACCGCATACTCGTCCGGCGCATTCGGCGGGATCGCGTCGCCATAGGGCGGCGTGAACGTGTCCTCGCCATTGAGCCGCTCGCCGTCGGGCGAGAGCGTCAGCACGCGGGTATGCACGATGCCGAAATCCTTGGCGTAGCCGTCGTGCAGCATCTGCAGGCGGATACCGGCGTCGGTGTCGTCGCGGTGCGATTGCACGTTATGCGGACCGCCGATGATCGGCACGCCGAACAGCAGATTGCGGAACGGTCCGGACTCGCCGAAGCTCGATGACGAGGTGTCGTTGAGCGTCACGGTGGAATGCGCCGCGGTGGCGCGCGCCACCTGCCGCCAGGTCTCGCGGCCGACAGCGGGGACGCCGCAATTGACGATCAGCCGGTGCTGCCGCCACGACAGTTCGAACGACAGCGTGCCGGCATGCGCTTCCTGGCTCAACGCCGCCGGTGGCGGCTTGCCGACATCGGCCAGCACCACGGCGTCGCCGGCTTCGAGCCGCTGATAACCGGAATGCGGCGCGCTCGACACCGGATTGCCGCGCGCATCGTCATAAGCGAGCACCGTGGCGTTGAGGTCGGCGGCGGTCGGTCCCATGCCGTTGAACAGCGCGGTATTGCCGTCGCCGTGCCGGAAGAAGCGCAGCATCGGCATCATCCGGTCGATGGCGTTGCTCAGCGATTTCGGCACCGGCAATTGCCGCGCATAGAACGCCTGCCGCAGCGGCAACAGGTCGAGCATGATATCGACCAGCGCGCCGGGATTGCGGCTGACATGGCCGCCGTCCGGCAGGATCTGGCGGTCGAGTTCGTCGGAGAGGCGGCGCGCGGCGTTGCGCAACTGCTTCATCTCGCCCTGCATGCACAGCGCCGCATAAGCGAGCGCGATCGCGGCCTGCAAGCGGGGCTGGCCGTCACGCGTCTCCTTGAATACCGCGCGCAGGTAGCGCACCTGCCGCGTCAGGCTGCGCAGGAAGCGGCGATAGAACCGCGCGTCGGTCTCGGTGAGTACCAGCGGCGCCTGCGACATCCACGAGATGGCGCGGCGCGACAGCACGTCGGGCCGCCAGGCGATGCCGTTGCCGGAGCCCTGCAGCGCGATCCAGTCGTCGATCAGCGCGCGCGCATTGGCGCGGGTGATGGCGCTGTCGCCGGCGCGCAGATGCCTGAGCCAGCCGAAGCCGTGCAGCATCGCCGCCCATTCCTCCGACGGCGCGGCCATCTCGAACGGCGAGCGCTGGTCGCAGATCACCACTTTGCCGGCAAAGGCGAAGCGTCCGGCATAGATTTCGGTGGCGCGCGTCGCGTCGGCGGTGCGCAGATCCTGCGGCGCGATCACCAGGCGGTCGGTCTTGCTCGGCGTGAAGCGCCAGCGCAGCAGCGGATGCGTGGCGAGCCGGCTCGCTCCCGCGCGCAGCATGCGCGTCGCGACCAGCGCGGAGAGCCTGATCCGTTCCGCCACCGATCGTCGTTCCAAGATGCCCCCAGTGTCGCCGCTTCGCCGCCCCGGCGAGAGGAGAAGTCCGGCACCAAGATACCGGAACGCCCGCCGCCCGGCCAATCTTTGCCGGTTGTTGCGGCGGAAGGGGTGGAAAACGCCTTAGGAGCGGGTGAGCCGCGCGCAGAAAAAGCCGTCGAGACCGCCCCAGCGCGAATCAGTGTCGGGCGTGCCGCTGGCGACCGGATCGGGAATGGCGGCGGGCAGGTGATGCGGCAGGGTCCGCAGGTCGCCATCCGGGCTGATCCACGCCGCATGACCGGCGACCTCGTCCGGTTGCAGCGGCCGCCGCGTCACGCCGGGATTGCGCGCCAGCAGAGCGGCGATCTGCGCTTCACCCTCTTCATGCTCCAGCGAGCAGACGCAATAGATCAGCGTGCCGCCCGGTCGCGTCAGCGTCACCGCGCGGTCGAGCAGGCGCGTCTGCAACGCCGTCAGCTTGGCGATGTCGGCATCGGACTTGAGATAGGGAATGTCGGGATGGCGGCGGATCGTGCCGGTGGCCGAGCACGGCGCATCGAGCAGCACCGCGTCGTAGTCGGTGCCGATCTGCGCGGCGTCGAGGTCGAGCGCGTCGCCGGCAACGGTGGTCGCGGCGAGGCCGAGCCGCGTCATGTTCTCGGTGAGGCGTTTCAGTCGCGCCGCCGAGCGATCGACGGCGGTGACGGTCGCGCCGGCCTGCGCGAGCTGCGCGGTCTTGCCGCCGGGCGCGGCGCACAGGTCGAGCGCGCGCGTGTTCGTGAGGTTGCCAAAGAAGCGTGCCGGCATCGCCGCCGCTGCATCCTGCACCCACCACGCGCCGATGTCGTAACCCGGTAGCAGTGACACCGGTCCATGCACCAGCGTGCGCACGCTGCCGGTCGGCAGCACGCGGCCGTGCAAACGCGCCGCCCAGCTTTCCGGTTGATCCTTGACGGTGAGATCGAGCGCCGGTTCTTGTCCATTGGCCGCGGCGATGGCGCGCGCTTCCTCCGCGCCGTAATGCGCGGTCCAGCGCGTCATCAGCCAGGCCGGCGTGTCGAGCGCGGTGGTGTCGATGTCCGCGATCAACGCCGCACCATCGCGCGTGATCCGCCGCAGCACCGCATTGACGAGACCGACATAGCGCGCGCCGCGCTTGTCGGCCTGCGCGAGCCGCACGGCGAGATCGACCGCCGCATGATCCGGGACGTCGAGCCAGAGAATCTGCGCGGCGCCGACCATCAGGATCGTTTCGATGCGCGGCGCATCGGCCGGACATCCCTTGTCGAGACACAGGGTGAGCAGGTGGCGCAGCGTGCCGTTCCGGCGCAGCACCGTCGCGACCAGCCGCCGCGTCAACGCGCGGTCGCGGTCGGTGAGCGTGGCGAGGCCCGGATGCGCGTGGCGTCCGCCGAGCTGTTCGTCGAGCGGCGTGTGCCGGCGCAGCACGCCGTCGACGATGTCGGCGGCGATGCGGCGGGTGGCGAGGCCCGGAACTTCAGGGCTTGGGGCAGGATTTGAACGGGGCATTCAATGACGTGTGTGACACAAATCCGATGGGGTCGGACAGGTAAGAAACAAAGGAACACGGTTGCGGTGGAGGCGTTGATCCCACCGAGAGGGAGTGATCGGGCATTAGCGATGAAAAACGTCACCTTCATGATCGTCGCGGCCGGGCTGACATTCTTTGCCCTTCCGGCGCAGGCGTCCGCACCGCCCGCCCCGCGCGGGGATTCGCCGGTGTCGTTGGTCAGCGATCTGCCGCTTGCCAGCCCGGATAACCGCTTCGCCGCGCTGTCGCCGCTGTTTGCGTCCGGTGTGTCACGCGCCGGCGGTCCCGGCTCTTTCTACGCGCCGGGGGCCAGCCCCCGCTGCGAAATCCGGATGCGCCGGGTGCAGGGCCGGGTGTTCCAGAGCTGCGAATAGAAGGCGTTTTTCAGCGAAGCGGGTACGGCTTCGCGTGAAGAAAACGCGACATATTAAAACCCTCTACGTCAGATTTCAATTGCAGGTTGTATATCTACTCGCATAGATTGTATCTATGCGAATCGTCTCGTCTCCCGCCGATAGCCCCCGGCCTCGCCGGATCGGTCTCTCGATCCCGCTGACGATCCAACTCGCGGTCTCTGCCGGGCTGGCGATGGCGTTCGCGGCCGGCGTCGGAGCCGCGCCATGGATCAAGCCCGCCGCGCCGCCGGTGGAACGTCGGGGCCCGCCTTCGCCGCCGTCCATCGTGCCAGGCGCGCATCCCGCCGATCTCGTTCGGGTGATCGACGGCGATACCCTGGAGGCGCAGGTGCATGTCTGGCCTGGCATGATCATCACCACGCGGGTGCGGCTGCGCGGCATCGACGCGCCGGAACTGCGGGCGCGCTGCGGCCGCGAGCAGATGGCGGCGCAGGCGGCGCGCGATGCGCTGGCGAAACTCGTCGCCGATGGCCGTCTGTTCGTGTCGCAGATCGGACCGGATAAATACGGCGGTCGCGTCGTCGCCGCGGTCGCGACCGCGCAAGCCGGAGATGTTTCCGCGGCGCTCCTGCAAGCCGGCCTCGTGCGCCGCTACGGCGGCGGCCATCGCGCGTCGTGGTGCGACTAGAGCGTTCCGAGCGAGGTGGATACCGGTTCGCGGTCCAGGAAACCGCGACACATCAAAAGACTCTATGGAAGCACGAACACCTGCGTGCCGAGCCCGGCGACGCGGTAAAGCTCCATCACATCCTGATTGTACATGCGAATGCAGCCATAGGAGACAAAGCGGCCGACGGACGCGGGATTGTTGGTGCCGTGGATCGCGTAGCTGCCGTAGTCGAGCGCGAGCACGGCGACGCCGAGCGGATTGTTCGGCGCACCGCCGGGAATGACGCGCGGCAGATGCGGGCTGTCGCGCCGCACATCGGGCGGCGGCGCCCAGGCCGGATTGATCTGCTTGCTGTAGACGCTGGCGCGGCCTGACCACGCCTTGCCCGCGCGGCCGACACCGACCGGATAGCGCCACGCCATGCCCGGTGCGGCGACATAGTAGAGATGCCGCTCATTGGTGCGCACGACGATCGAGCCGACCGGATAACCGTGGAACATCACGGTCTCGCGCGCGGCCACAGGCGCCGCCGTCAGCAGCGCCGCAACCAAAGCCGCGACGGCAGCAACAACAGCAAGAGCGAGCGTGGGAAAGCGCGGCATTTTCATGCCGGGAAAATAGCGACGCATCGCGCCGCGCGCGGCAACAGCCGTGGATTAACGTAAACACCGCCGGTCCATGCGTCTTTTGCTGTTTGCGGCCACGTCACCGGACGCCGGCAAACAATCCGTCGAGCGCCTTCGGCAAGTCCTCAAACGTGTCGATGGTGGCGTCAGCCGCGGTTCCGGCGCGTGATACGCCGCCACAGCTGTAGCGCGCGCCTCGCGAAAAAAGCAAAAGCCGCCTGCGGTTGCAGGCGGCTTTGCCGATCCGGAAAAATTTTACGCTTTCTCGGTCGCTTTCTTGTTCTGACGGTTTTTCACCAGATCGTCGACCACGGCGGGATCGGCCAGCGTCGTGGTGTCGCCGAGGGCGCTCGGCTCATCCTCGGCGATCTTGCGCAG
>JAHBZF010000028.1 GCA_019635575.1 Pseudolabrys sp.
ATGTATTGCGGGCATCCACGGCTTCTTCGTGCGGCAAGGGAAAGCGCGGATGGGTGGAACAAGTCCGCGCATGACGTGGAGAGAGTTATATCCAATCTGGTCGTCAGAGACGCTATGCTGCACCCGGAGGGGCGTGACATCATCCGGCCATACGGCCGGGAATGATTTTCACCGTATGATCCGCCGACCGTTCAGTCAGGGAGAATCTGATGTCCGCATCCTCGCCGCATGACACCTGGCCTGAGCTTCCGCTCGCCGCGTGGCAGGATACACGCGACACGTTGCATCTGTGGACGCAGATCGTCGGCAAGGTCCGGACCGCAAAGACGCCGTGGCTTAATCATTCCTGGCAGGTCACGCTGTATGTGTCGGCGCGCGGTCTGACCACATCGCTCATTCCGTGTGGCGCGCACGCGCTGGAGATCGAATTCGATTTTATCGATCATGTCCTGTGGCTGCGCAGCAGCGATGGACAGGCCCGGCAGGTGATGCTGCGGCCGCAGACCGTGGCGGAGTTTTACGCGGCCGTTCAGGTGGCGCTGCGAGAACTCGACTTTTCTGTCAGCATCTATCCGATGCCGAACGAGATCGCCGATCCGATCCGCTTCGATCAGGATCGCGTGCACAAAGCCTACGACCCCGACTATGCCAACCGCTTCTGGCGCATCCTGGTGCGAAGCCATCGCGTGATGGCGCGGTTCCGCACCGCGTTTCTCGGCAAGGCGAGTCCCGTTCATTTTTTCTGGGGCTCGTTCGATCTGGCGGTGACGCGCTTTTCCGGCCGCACCGCGCCGCTGCATCCGGGCGGCGTGCCTTATCTGCCGGACGATGTCGTCCAGGAGGCTTATTCCCATGAGGTGTCGAGCGCCGGATTCTGGCCCGGTGGCGGGGGCGGGCCGATCGATTATCCGGCATACTATTCCTATGCCTATCCGGCGCCGGAAGGCTTCGCCGCCGCGCATGTCCAACCGGACGCGGCGTTCTTTTCAAAAGACCTCGGGGAATTCCTGCTGCCGTACGACGCGGTGCGCACCGCCGCCGACCCGGACGCGACGCTGATGGCGTTCCTCCAATCGACCTACGATGCCGCAGCCGACAGGGCGAACTGGAATCGCGCGGCACTCGAATGCGGGATCGGCAGGCCGGACAAGCCGAGGCCGGTGCGGCCCCCGGCATGACGACGCCTCCGCTTCCCCCGACCCTGGAAAAGCACTAAAAAGGGCCGTCGCGGCGCGTGTGCGCTGCTTAAGCCCTTGAGAGTGCTTGCCAAATGAACGCCCCTGTCGCCAATCCGCTGCCGTCCTATTCCCATTCGCCGCTGTTTCCGCTCGGCAAGGACACGACGCCGTATCGCCTGATCACCAAGGACGGGATCAAGGTCGAGACGGTGATGGGCAAGGAGGTCGTCACGGTGTCGCGCGAGGCGATGCGCGCGCTGGCGGAAGCCGCGTTCGTCGACATCAACCATCTGCTGCGGCCTGCCCATTTGCAGAGCCTGCGCAACATCATCGATGACGCGGAAGCGACCGGCAACGACAAGTTCGTTGCGTTCGATCTCCTGAAGAATGCCAACATCTCCGCCGGCGGCGTGCTGCCGATGTGTCAGGACACCGGCACCGCGATCATCATGGGCAAGAAGGGCCGGCTGGTCTGGACCGAAGGCGAGGACGAGGCCGCGCTGGCGCAGGGCGCGCGCGACGCCTACCTGAAAAAGAACCTGCGTTATTCGCAGCTCGCGCCGATCTCCATGTTCGAGGAGAAGAACACCAAGTCGAACATGCCGGCGCAGGTGGAGATTTATGCGGAAGGCGACGACGCCTACAAATTCCTGTTCATCGCCAAGGGCGGCGGCTCCGCCAACAAGACCTTCCTGTTCCAGGCGACGCCGTCGATCCTGACGCACGACCGGATGATCGCGTTCCTGAAGGAGAAGATCCTCACGCTCGGCACCGCGGCGTGCCCGCCGTATCACCTCGCCATCGTCATCGGCGGCACCTCGGCGGAGATGAACCTCAAGACCGTGAAACTCGCCTCGACCAAATATCTCGACACGCTGCCGACGCAAGGCAGCGAAGGAGGCCACGCGTTCCGCGATCTCGCCATGGAAGCGGAGGTGCACAAGCTGACGCAGTCGCTCGGCGTCGGCGCGCAGTTTGGCGGCAAATACTTCTGTCACGACGTGCGCGTGATCCGCCTGCCGCGCCACGGCGCGTCGCTGCCGATCGGCCTCGGCGTGTCGTGCTCGGCCGACCGGCAGGCGCTCGGCAAGATCACGAAGGACGGCGTGTTCCTCGAGGAACTGGAGCACAATCCGGCGCGGTTCCTGCCGGACGTGGATCAGGAGAAGCTCGGCGGCGAGGTGGTGCAGATCGACTTGCGCCAGCCGATGGACGAAATCAGGAAACAGCTCTCGCGCTATCCGGTGAAGACGCGGCTGTCGCTGACCGGGCCGATGATCGTCGCGCGCGATCTCGCGCACGCCAAGCTGCGCGAGCGGCTGGAGCAGGGGCAGGGCCTGCCCGACTATTTCAAGAACCACCCGGTCTATTACGCCGGTCCGGCCAAGACTCCGGAGGGCTATGCCTCCGGCTCGTTCGGCCCGACCACCGCGGGCCGCATGGACTCTTATGTCGATCAGTTCCAGGCGGCGGGCGGCTCCATGGTGATGCTCGCCAAGGGCAACCGCTCCGCGCAGGTGCGCGAGGCGTGCAAGAAGCACGGCGGCTTCTATCTCGGCTCGATCGGCGGCGCGGCGGCGAACCTCGCCGAGCACTGCATCAAGAAGGTCGAGGTGCAGGAATATCCCGAGCTCGGCATGGAAGCGATCTGGCGCATCGAGGTCGAGAACTTCCCGGCGTTCATCATCATGGACGACAAGGGCAACGACTTCTTCCAGGCGCTGAACCTGGGTTGAGGGTTGCGCGGCCCGTCCTTCGAGACGCCTCGCCTTCGCGCTTCGGGTTGCGGCGGGCTCCTCGGGACGAGGTCGGTGTATGCTGCTTGCGCCAACCAGCCTCTTGCTCCGTCCTCATCCTGAGGAGGCCGCGCAGCGGCCGTCTCGAAGGATAGCTACCGAAGGAAGCCTGTCATGTTCTTGCGTTCGTCTGCGGCCCTCCTGATCGGAACACTCGTCATGACCACGCCATTCGCCGCGCCGGCGCAAACGCAAAGTCCCGCGCCGTCCGCCGCGCCCGCCTCAGTTCCCGCATCCTGGCCGACGTTGCCGGAACTGCGGTTCGCGCCGATCCAGACGCCGGCGAATTTCCTCGGCGACCGCTGGAGCTATATGGAGCAGGGGCGGCCGGACGCGCCGCCGCTGTTGCTGCTGCACGGCGTCGGCGCCAATTCCATGCACTGGCGGTTCCAGTTCGCCGGGCTGTCCGATGCGTTCCGCGTCATCGCCTGGAACGCACCGGGCTATATGTTGAGTGACGGCTTCCGCACCGACAATCCGACCTGCAAGGACTACGCCGACGCGGTCGCGGATTTCCTCGGTGCGCTCAAGCTCGACAAGGTCAACATCGTCGGCAATTCGTTCGGCAGCCGCGTCGCGCAGTGCTTCGTCGTGCATTACCCGGAGCGCGTCATCAAGCTGGTGATGACCGGCGCCGGCGCGGGACCGAAGGGCATGTCGGCCGAGCAGAAGGCGAAGATCATCGCCACGCGCGAGGCGCAGATCGGCAAGGGCGGCTACGCCTTCGGCGCGCGCGTCTCGGCGCTGCTCGGCGCCAAGGCGTCGCCGGAGCTGACCGCCATGGTGCAGGAAGTGGTGCGCGGCACCAATCCGCGCGGCTTCATGCACGGCGTCAAGCTCGGCATGGAGGACGGTTACGATCCGCAGACGGTGGCGGCGAAGGCGACGATGCCGGTGCTGATGATCTCCGGCAACGAGGATCGCGTGAATCCGATCGACAAGAACGCCGATCTCATCCGTCAGGCGATGCCGAAAGCGAAGTTCGATCTGATCGAGGGGATCGGCCATCTGCCCGAAGTGGAATCGCCGGAGATGGTGAACCGCATCCTGCGCGATTTCTTCACGCGCTGACCCGTTTCGATTCGTCTTTGCCGAACAAGCGCCGTGCGGACCGCGATCCGCGCGGCGCTCGCATTTTGTGCAACTGCCGCGATTTCGCGCTCGCAAGCGCGAGAAATCTTCGCGCTGCATCATGCGATGAAAAGCGTATCGGCGCTCACGATTGCAGCGCCGCTGCACGTACTGCGTTGAGAGACGCACCAACCTTTTCGCAATCGCTTAACCCCGCTGCTTTCGACTTTGGTCGAGTACGCGAAATTCGCCTGTCGCGACGCACTTCGCTGCATTTCTCCGCTTTGTGCAATGCCGTTGATCGTTGCATTGAAAAACGCAATCACGGCAAACGAAAGTCGGATTGAGTTGGCGATCCTCCTGATTGGATGATGGCAACAACGCAAAGAGATTGCGGCGCGGGCGTGGTGATCATCACGCGGGCGTCGACAGTCCGGCGATCGGTCGAACGGATGGGTGCAGCGATCCGGGAGCGAGAGCGCACCGCGAATTTTTTCATCATGGGAGGAACTGATGTCTGAGGACACACCAAAACTGCCGCACTTGTCGCGCCGCACATTGCTGCAGGTCGGCGCCGGCGCTGCCGGCGGCGCGATGCTGCCCGCGTTTTCATTCCCGGCGTTTGCCGCCGGCGATCATCCGGCGATCGGCACCTGGCCGGCCGGCTCATCCGGCAACAGCGTCTCGCTCGGCGCCGCGGTGCCGCGCACCGGCACCTATGCGGTGCAGGGTGAAGATGAACTCAAGGGCTGGCAGCTCGCGGTCGAGCATCTCAACGAGGGCCACGAACTGGCCCGGAAGATTTCGCCGAAGACCAAGAAGGGCGTGCTCGGCAAGGAAGTGAAGCTGCTGGTCGCGGATAGCGCCGCCAAGCCGAACGAGGCGGTGCAGGCGCAGCAGCGCTTCATCACCGAAAACAAGATCGTCCTGATGACCGGCTCGACCTCGTCGGCGGTGGCGGTCGCGCTCAACAAGCTCGCCCAGCGCGAGAAGGTGCTCTACGTCGCCGGCATTTCCGGCTCGAACGACACCACCGGCAAGGACTGCGTGCGCTACGGTTTCCGCCAGAATTTCTTCGGTCAGACCGCCGCCGCCGCGATCGCGCCGGTGATGATCAAGCAGTTCGGCAAGAACAAGAAAGCGGCGTATATGACGCCGGACTACACCTACGGTCACACCGTCACCAAGTCGATGCAGGATGTGCTGGCCAAGGCCGGCTGGACCACGGTGACCAACCAGGTGTCGCCGCTCGGCGCGCCGGACTTCTCGTCCTATCTGCTCAACGTCGCCAACTCCGGCGCCGACGTGCTGATCAACGTCAACTGGGGTCACGACGCGGTGCTGTCGATCCAGCAGGCCAAGCAGTTCGGCGTGCTCGACAAGATGAAGCTGGTTGTGCCGTACCAGATCCCGTTCCTGGCGCGCGAGACCGGCGGCCTGATGGAAGGCGTCTATGCCGCCACCGACTACTGGTGGACCATCGAGGACAAGTATCCGCTCGCCAAGATGTTCAACGCGGCGTTCGAGAAGAAGTACGGCTACAAGCCGGAATGGGGCGCGGAGAACGCCTATATCAGCTTCATCCACTGGGCCCGCATGGTGGAAGAGACCGGCAGCTTCTATCCGCCGGACATCATCAAGACCTGGGAGAAGGGTGAGACGATCCCGTCGCTGGTCGGCGACGTCCACTATCGCCCGCAGGATCATCAGGCGATCCGCCCGGTGATCATCGTCAAGGGCAAGACCAAGAAAGAAATGAAGAACAAGGAAGACTGGTACGAGGTCGTCGAAATCGTGCCCGGTGAGGGCTTGATGCAGAAGCCGGATGAATTCGGCTGCAAGCTCGGCGACTACACCTGATCGGGGGAGTGACGCCGCCGCGGGGGCTTTTGCCTCCGCGGCGCTGTCTCCGCCGGCTTTCTTGCGCGCTGCCGCCGTGCTGTCAGCCGGCGTGACGGCCTCCGCTTGTCCCAACTGACCACGTTTCGGGCGACGACATGATCAACTGGGCGAATTTGGTTTCGCAGATGTTCAACGGGCTGGTGCTCGGCGCGCTGCTGGCGCTGATCTCATCCGGCCTCACCATCATTTACGGCACGCTCGGCGTGCTCAATCTGGCGCACGGCGCCATGTTCATGCTCGGCGGTTACGCCGGCTACGTCGCCTACACCTATACGGAATCGTTCGTGGTCGCGGTCGCGGCCGGTTCGCTGTTCGTGATGGTGGTTGGGGTGATCATGGAGCGGGTGATCGTCCGCCACTTCTACAGCCGGCCGGACTCGGACCAGTTGCTCGTCACCTTTGGTATCGGCATCTGCTTCGTCGAACTGGTGCGGTTCTGCTTTGGATCGCTGTCTCTGACGGTGCCGCCGCCCAAGCTGTTCGCCGGCATCACCTCGCTCGGCTTCATGTTCTATCCGACCTATCGGCTCGCGGTGGTCGGCATCATCGCCGTCGCGCTGCTGGTCCTGTTCGTCGTCCTCTACAAGACCCGCCTCGGCATGATCGTGCGCGCCGGCATCGAGGACTCGGTGATGGTCTCCTCGCTCGGCATCGACGTCTACAAGGTGTTCATGGTGGTGTTCGGCATCGGCGCGATGGCGGCCGGTTTCGCCGGCATCGTCAACGCGCCGGTGGTGTCGCTGACGCCCGACATGGGCGAGGCGATCCTGGTGCAGACCTTCGTCGTCGTCGTGATCGGCGGTGTCGGCTCGTTCCCCGGTGCGATCATCGGCGGGCTGATCGCCGGTGAGATCATCAGCATCACCTCCATGATCAACCCCGGCTATGCCTATGTCATGCTGTTCGCGGCGATGACGCTGGTGCTGGTGCTGCGGCCGCGCGGACTGCTCGGCTCGGCGAGCCGCGAGTAGTCCGCAATGCTCAAGCAACGTCGTTTTCTCATCGAAGCGCTCACGGCGGCCGGCCTGATCGTCGCGCCGTTCATCCTGCCGCATCTCGGCTTCGCGCCGAACACGGTCAACCGCATCCTGGTGTGGGGCCTGTTCGGCATCGGTTTCGACATCCTGTTCGGCTTCACCGGCCTGCTGTCGTTCGGTCAGTCGGCGTTCTACGGCACCGGCGGCTTCTTCGCCGCTTACCTGCTCACCCGCGCGGGTTTCCCGCACGTGGTGACCGCGCTGTTCCTCGGCATGATCGCCGCCGCCGTGGTCGGCTATCTGGTCGGCCTGATCGCGCTGCGCCGGACCGGCATCTATTTCGCGATGATCACCGTGGCCATCGCCGAGGTGTTCTTCTTCGTCGAGTTCAACCCGCTCTCGGAATGGACCGGCGGCGAGAACGGCCTGCCGGGCGTGCCGACGCCGCATTTCGATTTCGGCTTCGCCTCGTTCCACTTCACCACCGGCTGGTCGCTCTACTGGTTCCTGGCGTTCTGCTACTTCGTCGGCATCGTCGCCGCGCTGCGCATCGTGCGCTCGCCGGTCGGCGCGGTGATGCGGGCGATCCGCGAGAATCCGCTGCGCGCCGCCGCGCTCGGCCACAACATCCATGCCTACAAGCTGACGGCCTTCGTTATCGCCGCCGCCTATGCCGGCTTCGCCGGCGGGCTGCTCGGCGTGCTGCAGGCGTTCATGCCGCCGGATGCCTTCACCTTCGAGACCTCCGGTCAGCTGGTGATGATGTCGGCGATCGGCGGCGTCGGCACGTTGTTCGGGCCGCTGCTGGGCGCGACGGTGTGGCTGTTCCTGCAGGACTTCCTGCAGTCGGCGCTCGGCCTCGGCGCGTCGTGGAAGCTGGTGCTCGGCGTCGTGTTCGTGCTGCTGGTCTGCTTCCTGCGGCGCGGTCTGATCGGCGGCATCCAGGATCTCTATGCGCTCGCCACCGGCCAGCGCCACAAGCGCGAGGCGCCGGAGGAGGGCATCGAGACCGCGGCCGACGTGGCGGCGGCGGAGGCGGCCGCGCCGCTGCCGGCGGCCAACGAGTCGCCCGACCAGCCGCACAAGGGCACGATCCTGCAAGCCAAGGGCCTGACCAAGCGCTACGGCGGCCTCGCCGCCAACAGCGATATCGACTTCGCCGTCGATCACGGCGAGCTGCGCGGCATCATCGGCCCGAACGGCGCGGGCAAGACCACGTTCTTCAAGATGCTCACTTGCGAGGTGCATCCGACCAGCGGCTCGATCAGTTTCGAGGGACGCGACATCACCGGTCTCGAAGTCACCGACGTCTGCCAACTGGGTCTGACCAAGAGCTATCAGATCAACCAGTTGTTCAACCGGCTGACGGTGCGCGAGAACCTGGTGATCGCGGCGCTCGCGGAGCTGCGCGGCAAATACCGGCTCGATCTGCTGCGCCGGATCGAGAACATTCCGGGCCTGACCGAGCAGATCGAGCACACCGCGCAACTGGTCAATCTGACGCGCCGGCTCGATACGCCGGTGTCCGAACTCGCCTATGGCGAGAAGCGGCGGCTTGAGATCGGCCTGGCGCTGGCGACGTCGCCGAGCCTGCTGCTGCTCGATGAGCCGCTGGCCGGCATGAGCCCGCGCGAGCGCGTCGAGACCGTGCGTCTGCTCAAGGCGATCGGCCGCGGCCGCACCATGATCGTGATCGACCATGACATGGATGCGATCTTCGAACTCGCCGGCAAGATCACGGTGCTGCAGGAAGGCAAGGTGCTGGTGGAAGGGACGCCGCAGGAAATCAAGAACAACAAGCTGGTCCAGGATGCCTATCTCGGGGGGATGCACGAACCATGAGCCTGCTCGAGGTCAACGGACTGAATTCGTACTACGGCGACAGCCACATCCTGTTCGACGTGGCGATGCGCGTCGACAAGAACGAAGTGGTGGGACTGCTCGGCCGCAATGGCGCCGGCAAGAGCACGACGCTCAAGAGCCTGATGGGCGTGGTGAAGCCGCGCGCGGGTTCGGTAAAGCTCGACGGCGTGGAACTGGCCGGCAAGCCGAGCCACGCGATCGCGCTCGCCGGGATGCAGCTTGTCCATGAGGACCGGCGCGTGTTCGGCAGCCTCAACGTCGAGGAGAACATCATCCTCGCCGGCCTGACGGCGAAATCGAAGTGGCCGCTGGAGCGCATCTACAGCATGTTCCCGCGGCTCAGGGAACGGCGCGGCAGTCGCGGCACCGATCTCTCCGGCGGCGAGCAGCAGATGCTGGCCATTGCCCGCGCGCTGGTGCGCGACCCGAAGATCGTGTTGCTGGACGAGCCGTTCGAGGGCCTCGCGCCGGTGATCGTGCAGGATCTGATCCGCGCCTGCCGCGAGCTGGCAGCCGGCGGGCAGACCATCGTGCTGGTGGAGCAGAACCTCGCGGCGGCACTTGCGCTGTCGCAGCGGATCTACATCATCAACAACGGGCACATCGTGCACGAGGCGCCGGCGGCCGAATTAAAGGCCAATCCGGACGTTCTGCACCGCTATCTGGGCGTCTGACCCTCGTTTTCGATCAGGTCCGCCGATCAGGACCGCTCATCAGGTCTGCGGTTTGCGTGGTTGGCAGGAGCCGGCCGCGCGGCCACACTCGCCGGCATCCGGTGGGGCAGACCTGACGATGGGCAAGATCTGATAATGGGAATGACGATCAACTGCGATATGGGCGAGGGTTTCGGCCTCTATCGCATGGGTGACGATGCGGCGCTGATGCCGCACATCGACCTCGCCAATGTCGCCTGCGGCTTCCATGCGGGCGATCCGGGCATGATGCGCGCCACGGTGCGGCTGGCGAAGCAATATAATGTCAAGGTGGGCGCGCATCCCTCGCTGCCGGACCTGCAAGGCTTCGGCCGCCGCGCCATGGCGATGGCGCCGCACGAAGTCACCGATTTCGTCGCCTATCAGATCGGGGCGCTGACGGCGTTCCTGCAGGCCGAGGACGTGCCGCTCAACCACGTCAAGCCGCACGGCGCGCTCTACAGCATGGCGGCGAAGGACGAAGCGATCGCGCTCGCCATCGCCGATGCGGTGCGGCCATTCGGCGTGCCGATCCTCGGCATGGCCGGCACGGCGCACGAGCGCGCCTGCAAGGCGCGGGGCGTGAAGATGATCCCGGAGTTCTATGCCGATCTCGATTACGACGGCGACGGCAATCTGATCATCAGCCGCAGCCATGAGGCGGTCGATCCCGCCAAGGCGCGCGACCGCGTGCTGCGGGTGATCTGCCAGCGGGTCGTCACGACGACGGGCGGAAACGATATTCCGGTCGAGGCGGCGACCATCTGCGTGCATTCCGACACGCCGACCGCGCCGGCCATCGCCGCCGAGGTATCGCGCACCCTGCGGCAGATGAAGGCGGGCAATTAGAAAGTCCTCATCCTGAGGGCGAATGAGGGCAACGTTCTTGCCCTCATTCGCGTCTCGAAGGATGAGGCCAAAATAATGAAAACCTCGCCCTTCGAGACGCTGTTTCTCGCGAAACAGCTCCTCAGGGTGAGGTTTTCTTGCGGAGGCTGCGCACGATCCCGATCCCGAGGCCGATGGCGGCGCCGACCGGGCTCGCGCTCAGCACCAGCATGGCGATGCCCATCTCGCAGCCGCCGGAATCCCCCGGCGAGCCGCAGCGCGAATCCATCGCATAGACCACCAGCATCAGCGCCAGCACCGCGAGCGGCAGCACGACGCCGCCGGCGAGCGCATAACCGATGATGCGGGCGATGGCGGCCATCTCGTTCCCCTTATTGCACGCGCCCGTCCGCATCGCGGCGCAGCACCTGGCCCGGCAGCGCGCCGGTGTGCACCGTGTCGCGCACCACCACCGTGCCGTTGATCAGCACCGTGGTCCGCGTCCCGGTCGGGAAGCGGTGCGGGTCGCCATAGGTGGCGCGGTCGCGGAAGTCGTTCGGATCGAACAGCACCACGTCGGCGCGATAGCCGGGCTTGAGCAGGCCGCGATCGGTGAGTTTCAGCGCGCGGGCGGTCGAGCCGGTCATCTTGTGGATCGCGGTTTCGAGCGGCAGCAGGCCGAGCTCCCTGACGTAGTGACCGAGCACGCGCGGGAACGTGCCGTAGAAGCGCGGATGCGGCATGCCCTGGCTGGTGATGCCTTCGGTCGAGACGCAGTTGCCGTCGGAGCCGACCAGCGCCATCGGTGATGTGACGATGGCGCGGATGTCGTCCTCGGAGATCGAGATGACCAGCACGCGGGTCGCGCCCTGATCCTCGATCATGTAGTCGCACACCACGTCGATCGGGTCCTGGCCGCGTTCGGCGGCGAGATCCTTGATGGTGCGGCCGGCGAATTGCGGCAGATGTGGCGAGATCGAGATCTGCACGCAGTCCCAGTCGGGGATGCGGCCCCAGTTGTTGAGACCGTCGCGGGCGATGTCGGCGCGGATGCGCTCGCGGGTTTCAGGCAAAGCCAGCCGCTCCAGCATCGCCGGCACGCCGCCGGCCTGCACCCATTGCGGCATCAGGTTTTTGAGCGGATTGGAGCCGGCGGTGTAGGGGTGGCTGTCGCAGTCGATGTCGAGGCCACGCGCCTTGGCGGCGGCGATCATCTGCAGCGCGGTCGTCGCTTTGCCCCAGTTGTCGAGGCCGGAGCATTTGAAGTGCACGATCTCCACATGGATGCGGCAGGTCTCGGCGATGGCGATCGCTTCTTCCACCGCTTCCAGCACCTTGTTGGACTCGTCGCGGATATGGGTGAAGTAGCCGCCGTTGTAGCGCTTCACCACGTTGCACAGCGCGACCAGTTCGTCCGGTTCGGCATAGGCGCCGGGCGAGGTGAACAGTCCGGACGAGAGGCCGAGTGCGCCGGCTTTCAAGCCGTCTTCGAGCAGCGCGATCATCTGCGCCAGTTCGTCGGCGGTGGGGGCACGTTTGTCCATGCCCATCACCATCAGCCGCAGCGTGTTGTGGCCGACCAGCATGCCGGCGTTCACGGCGGTCGCAGGGAAGGTGTCGAGATATTGCGGGAATGTCATCTCGCGGAACGGCAGCCACGGCGCGCTCGGCGAGAGATAGTCGCGCAACAGTTCGACCCGGCCGGGCAGCGCCGGCGCGACCGAGAATCCGCAGTGGCCGATGATCTCGGTGGTGACGCCCTGGCGCACCTTGCTCTCGGCCTTCGGATTGATCGGCAGGGTGAAATCCGAATGGGTCTTGATGTCGATGAAGCCCGGCGCCACCGCCAAACCATCGGCATCGATCACCGTTGCGCCGGCGGCGGCGAGGCCGTCGCCGACCGCGGCGATGCGGCCTTCGGAAATCAGAACATCGGCGCGAACGCCGGGATTGCCGGCCCCGTCATAGACGGTGCCGCCGCGCAGCAGGATATCAGTGCTCACGTCGTCTCTCTCGATTTGAAGTCAGTTGGCCTTGATGCCGGCGGCGGTCAGCAATTCGCCCCAGCGTTTCGCCTCGCTGGCGATATAGGCTTTGGTGTCCGCCGGGTTGCTGCCGACCGAGACATTGCCGAGCGTCGCCAGCCGCTGTTTCACGTCTGGCGAATTGACGGCGTCGGCGATCGCCTTCGACAGTTTGTCGACGATCGGTTTCGGCGTGCCTTTCGGCGCCAGCACCGCGTACCACGCTTCGACCGCGTAACCGGGCACGCCGGCCTCGGCGATCGACGGCGTGTCCGGCCAGCCGGCCGCGCGCTGCGGCGAGGTGACGCCGAGCGCGATCAGCTTGCCCTGCTTGACGTGATCCATGGCGATCAGCGGGCTCATGAACGACACCGGCACACGACCGGTCAGCAGATCGGAGATCAGGTCGTTGGTCCCCTTGTAGGGGATGTGCATGATGTTGACGCCGGCTTCCTTCTTGAACATCTCGCCGGCGAGATGCAGCGAGCTGCCGGTACCGCCGGAGCCGTAATCGATCTTGCCCGGCTCGCGCTTCGCTTTCTCGATCAGCTCCTTGACGCTCTTCACGCCGAGGGACGGATGCACCACCAGAACGAGCGGGCCCTTGGTGACGATCGACACCGGCTCGAACTGATCGAAGGTGTAGCCGGCATTGCCGAACAGCGTCGGGTTCACCGCATAGGCGATGGCGGGGAGCACGATGGTGTAGCCGTCCGGCTCCGCGCGGGCGGTGGTGACGGCGGCGATGTTGCCGCTGCCGCCGGGCCGGTTCTCGATCACCACCTGCTGCTTGAGCGATTCCGACAGCTTCGCGCCCAGAAGCCGCGCGATCACGTCGTTCGGGCCGCCGGCCGGATAGGGCACCAGGAGATGGATCGGCCGGTCCGGATAATCGGCGCGGGCGGCGGGCAGGGATACGGTCATGGCGACCGTGAGGGTGGCCGCGGCTGCGAGCGCGGCCAGCAGGGTGCGGCGGACGGGGGTGGGTGACACGGTGCGGTGCTCCTCGGTCTTTGTTTTGTGAAAACCTAGAGCATGCCGCCGAAAAGGGGAAACCGGTTTTCGGAACGGGTGACATGCGGGCTTTCGCAATTCGCTTGACGACCGTAAGCGCTGCGGCAGGATCAGGACCATGCGACAGAAGCACCGACATCTCCTGCTGCGCGCCTTGTTCGGCTTTTGCCTGTGGTTTTCCGCTCCGCTCGCCGCCCGCGCGGATTACCCGGAGCGGGCGATCACGCTGATCGTGCCGTTCGCGCCGGGCGGTTCGACCGACGTGATCGCGCGCACGGTGGCGGAGGCGATGCGGCCGCTGCTCGGCCAGCCGGTGGTGGTCGACAATCGCGCCGGCGCGGGCGGGGCGCTGGGCACCGCGCAGATCGCCAAGGCCGCTCCCGACGGCTACACGATCGGCATGGGCACGGCCTCGACGCTCGCCATCAATCCGGCGGTGTACAAGTCGCTGCCGTTCGACGTGACCACCGATCTGGCGCCGGTCGGTGCCATCGCCGCGGTGCCCAACATCATGTCGGTCAATCCCAAGGTGACGGCGCGCAACATGGCCGAGTTCGTGCCCTTGGCGCGCATCCAGGCCGGGCGGATGAGCTACGGCTCGTCCGGCAACGGTTCGGTCAGCCATCTGATGGGTGAGCAGTTCAAGCTGGCGACCGGCGCCGATCTGGTTCACGTGCCGTATCGCGGCATCGGTCCGGCGCTCAACGATGCGGTGTCCGGTCAGATCGACGTGCTGTTCGACAATCTGCCGACCACCTTGCCGCTGGTGCAGGCGGGGAAACTGCGCGCGCTGGCGATTTCCGGTCCGGCGCGGCTGCCGGTGCTCCCCGATGTGCCGACCTTCGCGGAGTTGCGACTCGATGCGCTCGACTGGATGGCGTTCTTCGGGCTGGTGGCGCCGGCGAAAACGCCGGCCGCGGTGATCGCGCGGCTCAACGGCGCGCTGCGTGCCGCGCTGGCGCAACCGGAGGTACGCAAAACGCTCGCCACGCAACAGGCCATGATCACCGCCGGATCGCCGGCGGAGTTTGCGGCGACGATCGCATCGGCGATGCAACGCATGCGCGGTGCGGCGGCGGCCGCGCATATCGAAATCCGCTGACGCTTTGCGCGGTCGTTGCCGCACATCTCGTGCGCTTGAATTTCACAGCGAATTCCTGCGCAAAGATTCATCGTGCAGGAATTCGCCGAACCCCTTGATCGCCCGCTACCCGTGCGCGACAGTCCGCGCGTGATGTCGTGTCACGCGGGGCTATTCCGCGTCGCAAGGGGGCCGGCAAGCGCAAGTGCGACGCGGAAGAAGGAGACGGGCATGGCAAACCGAACCGTTGACTTCGACGCGCCCGATCTGGCGGCGCAGCTCGAACGATTGTCGGAAGCGGACATCGATGCGTTGCCGTTCGGCGTGATCCATCTCGATCGCGGCTTCAAGGTGATGCTGTACAGCAAGACCGAGGCGCGGCTGTCCGGATTCGGTCGGCAGCCGGTGGGCGAGCATTTTTTCGATCTGGCGCGCAAGCTCGGCAGCGAAAACTTTCGCGGCCGCATCGAACAGGCGATGGCGGACGGCGTGGTCGATCTCGATATCGGCTGGGTCGGCGACTACGACAACGCGCGGCGCGATCTGCGCATTCGCGTTCAATCGGCGAGCGACGGCGGCGTGTGGATGTGCATCGACCGCGATCCGCGCAACGGCCGCTGAGAACTTCTAAAGCCCGGTGGCGAACCGCGCCATCACCACGATGATCGCCACCTGCATCGCGCCCTGCATGGCGACGACATAGATGTACCACTTCATCAGCCGGCCGATCTTTTCCGGATCGGGATTGGGCTTGCGGACCTCGAAATAGACCTTGAGGTTGGTCGGCAGCAGGAAGCCGAGCCCCTGCACGGTGAGGATCGCCAGGATCGCGAGCGCGGCCGCGACCCAGTAGAACTCCGGATAGCCGAGATCGAGATAGCCCATCCGCTTCGCCAGGAACCAGCCGGCGGTGCCGGTGACGATCGACAGAGTCGGCATCAGGATCAGCGTGCGCGGCGTGAGCTGGCTGATCACCGCGCGGCGCGCCTCGAACGGCAGCCTGCGCATGATCGGCCCGACCACGAAGCCGAGGAACAGATCGATGCCGGTCCACAGAACACCCGCCATGACGTGCACCCAGTTGAGCAGCCAGTCGCTGTCGCTGTTGATCGCATAGATCATCACCGCGATCGCGGCAGCGGCCATGCCGATATAGAGCGGGCGCACCGGGGACACCGGCATTGCAGGAGCGGAGGGAGCGGCAGGGGCGGTCATGGGTGTGGCCTGGCTATCGGTCTTGCTGGGAAGGAAACCGGGTTGATTCCGGGCCAGTCATAGCGCGGTTGCGCGACGGCAGCCACTGGCCGCGTTTCCCATTCCGCCGTCGATCCCGCCAAAGAAAAGCGGCGGCCGAAGGCCGCCGCAGCAAGGTACCGAACGATGCCTGACGGCGAAAGAGGAGCGTGTCCGTCAGGCGCTCAGTCGGGGGTTACTTGAACAGTTGCATCGCGTTGATCAGGGTTTGCGACACGCCCCACAGCAGCGGGATGCCGACGAAGATCCACGCGGCCGCGATCTTGAGCGGACTGGTGGTCTCGGCTTCGCCGGTGTTTTGATTTGTCATGGTCGTGTCTCCCTCAGGCGGTTGCGGCTTTGGCGGTACCGGCGGCGTTCAGCGCGCTGCCATCGGTATCGGGCTTCATGTGGTAGCGAGCGTGCACCGCGCGCACGAAGGCGTTGCAGATGAAACCGATCACCAGCAGCCCGGCCATGATGTACATGGTGTTGTTGTAAGCCTGCGCCTTCGGCACGCCATGCGTGATGTTGTACTCACGCAGATAGTTGACGATCACCGGTCCAAAGATGCCGGCGGCCGACCATGCGGTGAGCAGCCAGCCGTGGATCGCGCCGACATAGCGGGTGCCGAACATATCGCGCAGATAAGCCGGTACCGTCGAGAATCCGCCGCCGTACATCGAGATGATGATGCAGAAGCAGAACGCGAACAGCGCCACGTTACCGGAGCCGCCGGCGTAAGGTACCGTGATGTAGAGGATGATGCCGAGCACGAAGAAGCAGAAGTAGGTGTTCTTGCGGCCGATGAAGTCCGACAAGCTCGCCCAGCAGAAGCGCCCGCCCATGTTGAACAGGCTCATCAGACCGACGAGGCCGGCAGCAGCGATCGGGGTGATGACGCCGGGGAACATTTCCTGGCTCATCGCCGAGGCTTGGCCGAGCACGCCGATGCCGGCGGTGACGTTGAGACAGAGCACCCACCAGATCAGCCAGAACTGCGGCGTCTTCAGCGCGTCATAGACATAGACGTCGTTGCGGCTGATCATCTTGGTCGCGGCCGCGGGTGGCGTATAGCCGGCGGGCTTCCAGCCCGGCGCCGGCACGCGGACGATGGTGGCGCCGACCATCATGAAGCAGAAATAGATCGCGCCCATCACCACGAAGGTTTCCATCACGCCGACATGGGTGGCGCTGCTGAACTTGCTCATCAGCCACACCGACAGCGGCGAGGCGATGAAGGCGCCGCCGCCGAAGCCCATGATGGCCATGCCGGTCGCCATGCCCGGACGGTCGGGGAACCATTTGATCAGCGTCGAGACCGGCGAGATGTAACCGATGCCGAGCGCGCAGCCGCCGAGCACGCCGTAGCCGAGATAGATCAGCCACAGCATGTGCAGCTTGACGCCGATGGCGGAAAGGAAGAAGCCGCCGGCCCACAGGCATCCGGCGGTGAACATCGCCTTGCGCGGCCCGCCTTCCTCGACCCAGCGGCCGAACACGGCCGCCGATCCGCCCAGGAACAGCATGGCGATCGAGAAGATCCAGCCCAGCTCCGTGAGCTTCCAGTCCTCAGGTGTCGATTGCGAAATGCCGATGAGCTTGGTCATCGGCAGATTGAACACGCTCAGTGCATAGGCCTGGCCGATGCAGAGATGCACACAGAGGGCCGCCGGTGGCACCATCCACCGGCTGAAACCGGGTTTGGCGACCGTGTGCGACCGGTCAAGAAACGACAGAAAGGCCATGAGCTGTTTTCTCCCCCAAGAATCCGTTCGAGAATTGCGTCGTTGAGACGTCGAACGGCAGGAGACCGGCCATGCCGGACACGATCAAGAAGGTGTCGGCAATCTTTCGATTGTCATGCGCAATCGGTGGATGCGATCAGGCCGCCAGCAGTTCCGGTGGGCAGAGGCGGCGTGCTTCGTCGACCAACTGCCGGATCGACGGCGGTTGCGCGTAGCGATCGGAGACGATCAGGCCGATCGTGTGCGTCACGGTCGGCGTATCGATCGGCAGGGTTTGCAGATCGCCGAGCTGCAGCGCATTGAGCATCGACTTCGGCACGACGCTGACGAAGCGGCCGGTCGCCACATGCGAGGCGAGCGCGATCGCGGAATCGGTCTCCACCAGCGGGGCGGTTTCGAGATTGAGCCCCTCGAATACCGAATCGATGATGCGCCGGTGCTGCAGGTCGCGCGTGAGCAGGCACATCGGCAGCGAGGCGATGTCGGCCCAGGTGGTCGTTTTCGCGTTGGCAAGCGGATTGTCGCGCGAGGTGAGCAGCAGATAGGTCTCGCGGAACAGCGGCACGCGCGTCACATCGTCGATCGGATCGTGGTCGATATAGGTGATGCCGGCATCGACCTCGCGGTTGTGCAGGAGCGACACGACGATGTCGGAGGGCCGGGCCAGCACGGTGAAGCGTGTGCCGGGGTGGCGTTTCTGGAACGGCGCGGTGAGCGCAGCGACCACCGACATCGCCGAGGGCATGGCGGCGAGCCGCAGATGCGCGCCGATACCGCGCTGCAAGCCCTGGATCTCCTGGCGCATCGCGTGAGCGTCGCCGACCATGCGCCGCGCCCAGATCAGCACCCGTTCGCCCTCGGGCGTGAAGCCCTGAAACCGCGACGAGCGCTTGACCAGCGCGACGTTGAGCATCTCCTCGAGACTCTGGATGCCGAGCGAGAGCGTCGGCTGGGCGACGCCGCAACTGTCCGCGGCGCGGCGGAAGTGCTTCTCTCGCGCGAGCGCGAGCATGAATTCGAGCTTTTCCAGCACCGCATCCTCCCAAAGTGCCCGGTTCGGCGCGGACTTTTGCCCGTCTCTTGGTTTTTCGTTGTGTGGTCGGCCAAGCTAAGGTGCGGGCCGGGAGGGGTCTAGCGCGGTTGTCTTCGACTTATGGACGAGACGCTGGCCGCCCGTCATGGCGTGTGCATTGCACAATGGATTTGCGACCGATCCGGAGCAATCCCGCTATACTGCCCGGCGCAATCATTCAGCTAAAGGAATCCATCCATGGGGAACTATTTCGACCAGCCGCTCGATCGCCGCGTTCTGATCGCGGGCGCCGCCGGTGCCGCAGTGGCCGGCGGAGCGGCGGTGGCGCAGGCGCAGCAGCCGGCCGCGCCGCGCGAGAAGGGCCCCAAGGTATGGATGGAGATGGATCAGAAGGAACTGGACGACGCCTACGACCAGGCGAAATACGCGCCCAACCTGCCGATCGTGCTCAAGCGTTACGTCACCGAGAGCGAGGAGACCCGCAAGCGGATCGGCGCGCCGAAACGGCTGAGCTATGGGTCGACGCCGGTCGAGGCGCTCGATCTCTATGCCGCCAAGGCGCCGAATGCGCCGATCAACATCTTCATCCATGGCGGCGCATGGCGCGGCCAGGTCGCCAAGGATTACGCTTTTCCGGCCGAGGCGCTGACCCGCGCCGGCGCACATTATATCTCGCTCGACTTCACCAATGTGACGCAGACCGACGGCAATCTGATGCCGATGGCGGAGCAGGTGCGCCGCGCCATCGCCTGGGTGGCGAAAAATGCCGCGAGCTTCGGCGGCGACGCCAACCGCATCTACATTTCCGGCCACTCGTCCGGCGGCCATCTCGGCGGCGTCGCGCTGGTGACGGACTGGAAAGCGATGGGCGTGCCCGCCGACGTGATCAAGGGCGCGGTGCTGCTCTCCGGCATGTATGACCTGAAACCGGTGCGGCTGTCGGCGCGCTCGTCCTATGTGAAGTTCACCGATGCGATCGAGGACGCGCTGTCGACACAGCGCCATCTCGACAAGATCACCTGTCCGGTGACGCTGGTGCATGGGTCGCTGGAGACGCCGGAGTTTCAGCGGCAGAGCCGCGATTTCGCCGCCGCGTTGAAGAAGGCGGGGAAGCCGGCCGAACTGATCGTCGGGCCGAACTACAACCACTTCGAGATCGCCGAGACGCTGGCCAATCCGTTCGGGGTGGCCGGCCGCGCTGTGATCGAGCAGATGAAGCTCAAGGTGGCCTGAGAAGAACCGGTCGCGCGGTTACATCGCGTTCGGGGTCGGCGGCGTGCCGTCGTCGTCCTCGATCTTGATATGCGCGCAGCTCTCGCAGCGGAAATAGCGGGCGTTGCGGCCGGTGCGCGGATTGCGGATCTGCCGCATGAGACGCAGCCGCCCCCGGCGGCAGGTGGGACAGAGCGGACGGTCTGCGGTCAGAATTTCGGGCACAGCCATTGAACGGAGCCGCCGGGCAAATCCTGCGGTCGGATGAAGCGGCCGGCCGAAATATTTTCGCGGGGCGCTGCCACGGTGGGCGCGAACGAACCGGGCCGGGGCGGCGTTGGTGTGGGCAGGTACCGCGCGACCGTCAGCGAAGCGACCTCAGGCCGCGATCAGGACGAGCAATCAGGGAGGTGACGATGCCTTATCCGACTCTCATCCGGTGCGGGGCCGGACGGCGCTCGCGTCGGACATTCCCGCAGATACAGACGCTGGCGGCGCTGGTTGCGGCGATCGGTGTCGGCGCTTTGCTGCTGCCTGGGCCAGCCCACGCGCAGGTCAAAGCCGACCCCTATCGCTGGTGCGCCGATTTCGGCGGCCGCGGCGGTGGCGGCACGAGCTGCTACTATATGAGCTTCGAGCAATGCCGCCGCGAGTTGCTCGGCCGCGGCGGCGTCTGCCGGCCAAATCCGTTCTACACCGGCTCGCCGCGCGCGACCGAACGCCATGGCAAGCGGCGGTATCACCGGCGCAGCGATTGAAGCGTCGGTCCGCCGCGCGTCTTTCTATCGCCATGCAAAAAGGCCACCCGGTCGGGTGGCCTTCTGCTTGCGCGGAGATCGGGCAGGCTTTTGTGACCTGCCTTGTCAAACGCTTGGATCAGTACCCGCGATAGGGTTTGCAGACGCCGTCCTGAACGGTGAAGCCCGGACGGGTGCAGTTCGGCTGGCCGTTGCGGTCGATATAGATGCCGCGCCCGCCGCGATAGCCCGGAGGCGGCCCGTAATAGCCAGCGCCGGGTCCGGGTCCGTAGTAGCCGGGGCCAGGCCCATAATAGGCGGGGCCGGGGCCGCGCATCGGCACGCAGCGATAACCATTGTAGAAGCGGCCGGCGCCGCAGCCGTCACGGGCCTGGGCGAGATCGGCAAAGGACATCAGGGCGGCAAACGAAAGCGCGGCGACAGCGATGCGACGCATGGGGTCCCTCCATCGGGTGGCGTCAAACAACTGGAACCGAGCTTATTGGTTCCGCGATGAATGGCGGCAAAACAAGCGGTTAGGCAAAAGAGGGCTAATCCCGCGCTGCGGGTTGTCGGCTCCTGACCTCTTGATCAAGAAAAGGCCGCCGAGAAGCAGGCGGCCTTGTCGCGCGGCGGCCGCGATCAGCCTTCGTCGAAAGCCTTGATGATGTAATTCACCGCGACATTGATCGGCCTGTTTTCGTTGCCGACGTTGGCTGCCGGCAACGGTGTCCCGGTGCTGGCATGTTGCTCGGCTGAAAAGCAGGGCGGATTGCCGGCGCCGGATTTGCCGGCTCCCGGATAATAAGCATGGAGGTAGTCGTGAGCATGCGGGCCGACGGCATCCCCCTGCGTCGACAGCAGCGTGCGCCCGGCCAGCCGCTTGCTTCTTCCCTTGCTGACGCCCGGATCGATCTGGCGGCTGGTATCGAGGCCGCGCAGGAAATATCCGCGCAGATCCGGTGTCTTGTTCTGGCCGAGGAGCTTTCGCAGATCGGAATAATCCGTGCCGGACGGAATGGTGCTGCCATCGCACCAGAGCCATCCGTCGGGCTTGCGGGTACCACCGAATGCGACAATCGATCCGACAGGCATTATTGTCATTGCAGTCCCCCTGTTTCGCGGAATGCGAGCCGAAAAGGGTACTGCCCAAATCACGCGGTTGACATAAGAGAGTTGTGCAACCGCATAAACACGCCATAAAAGTGTTATGAGATGCGTCGCGCGTCCGTCCTCGGCGCCAGCGGCGCGCCGCATCAAAGCAATGAAAAACTTCCACTGCGGGTCGCAGGTCCCTGCGAAAATCGAATGAGAACATATTGCGAACTGAGAACAAATAGAGTACAGTCTTTTTATCGTCGATTCCGGGCGGCGGCCGGCTCCTGACAGGGGGCGGGTGTCCGGAACCGGCGGGAGCTGGCGGCCCTTGGCTCCCTCAGGGTCGCAAGCGGGGAAATCTCCAGGGGCGGTTTGTCGGGGGTTCGATTCCCGGCCATAAGGAGCGCGACCTATGAGTCAGCCAGCACTGCGTGTCGTCGAAGGATCCTCGTCCATGGATAAGTCCAAGGCGCTTGCCGCCGCGCTCTCCCAGATCGAGCGCAATTTCGGCAAGGGCTCGATCATGAAGCTCGGCAAGAGCGACAAGACCATGGAGATCGAAACGGTCTCCACCGGGTCGCTCGGGCTCGATATTGCGCTCGGTGTCGGCGGCCTGCCGCGCGGGCGTATCGTCGAGATTTATGGACCGGAATCCTCCGGCAAGACCACGCTCGCGCTGCACACCATCGCCGAAGCGCAGAAGAAGGGCGGCATCTGCGCCTTCGTCGACGCGGAGCACGCGCTCGACCCGGTCTATGCGCGCAAGCTCGGCGTCAATGTCGACGATCTCCTGATCTCGCAGCCGGACGCCGGCGAGCAGGCGCTGGAAATCGCCGACACGCTGGTGCGCTCCGGCGCGGTCGACGTGCTGGTGATCGACTCGGTCGCGGCGCTGGTGCCGCGCGCCGAACTCGAGGGCGAGATGGGCGATGCGCTGCCCGGCCTGCAGGCGCCTGATGAGCCAGGCGCTGCGCAAGCTCACCGCCTCGATCAACAAGTCGAACACGATGGTGATCTTCATCAACCAGATCCGCATGAAGATCGGCGTGATGTACGGCTCGCCGGAAACCACGACCGGCGGCAACGCGCTCAAGTTCTACGCCTCGGTGCGCCTCGACATCCGCCGCATCGGCGCGATCAAGGAGCGCGACGAGGTGGTCGGCAACCAGACCCGCGTCAAGGTGGTGAAGAACAAGCTGGCGCCGCCGTTCAAGCAGGTCGAATTCGACATCATGTACGGCGAGGGCGTGTCCAAGATGGGCGAGATCCTCGATCTCGGCGTCAAGGCCGGCGTGGTCGAGAAGTCCGGCGCCTGGTTCTCCTATGACAGCCAGCGCATCGGTCAGGGCCGCGAGAACGCCAAGACCTTCCTCAAGGAGAATGCGGACATCGCCACCAAGATCGAGGCGGCGATCCGTCAGAACTCCGGCCTGATCGCCGAGGAGCTGCTGACCGGCGACAAGGAAGATGACTCGGATGACGAGGCGGCCGAGGATTGAGCCCGTTCCCCGTCAGGGGAGCGTGCGGTCCTGATAAGGCCACCCGGCAACGGCGACTGCTGCGGTTAAGCGTCGGCAGTCCCGATAACAGGGCGCCCGTCGAAACGGCGGGCGGTGCGTGAGTGGCGTTGCGTTTGGTTGAGTGCGTATCCGTGTGGTCGTGAACCGGGGTCCGTTACCGTGTGCGGGTAACGGGCGGGGAAACCGGAGAAGGATTTCGCGGACAGAGTTGAGTGTTTGAGTTGTCAGTGAGGTGCGTGTTGCTGTGAGGCGTGGTCGCGACCGGCGCAGGCGTTCAATGCCACAAGCGTCCGGTGGGCCTTCGCGGAAGAGCAGTGTTCTTCGCAGGTTGAAGTCAAACGTGCGTATCGGCGGTCGTTGCGTCTGGAGCGTGTCCTAGCCCGTAGCCCAGACGACATGGACCAGCTTGCATTTCGCCCCCGTCGGCACCCGGCTGCGTAAAGCGGCCGCAACCGAGGACGGGGGCGAAAAGCGTTTTGGGAGGGCTCGCGCGTCGGTCCTCCCGCCCGTGCCATGGCGTGCTGCGGCCGTCCGCTGTGGCGACCCGCGATCTCGATCGTGCCATCCGGCTGCCGAAGGCGGTCCGGACCGGTCCCGAATCCGCCCGTGAAATCGGCTATTTGTCCGGGCTGAAATGCCTGGGCGACCCGGAGCAGCGCGCCTGTGCGCACCCCGGCCGTTTTCTGGACAGGTCCGCCGCCAGCGGATAAATATCCGGCCAAAATATCAAGCCGGACGGGCAGTTAGCCCCGATCCGACCGGCGCAGGCAGACGTTTTTCGACCAATCCTCAAGACCACCAGAACAGGCAGTACGCGCGACCATGAGCGGGACCGGCAAAAGCGGCGTCAACGAGATCCGCTCCACCTTCATCGACTACTTCGCCCGCAACGGTCATCAGCCGGTGGCGTCCTCGTCGCTCGTTCCCAACAACGACCCGACCTTGATGTTCACCAACGCCGGCATGGTGCAGTTCAAGAACGTCTTCACCGGACTGGAGAAGCGCCCCTATCAGCGCGCGGCGACGGCGCAGAAATGCGTGCGCGCCGGCGGCAAGCACAACGACCTCGACAATGTCGGCTACACCGCGCGTCACCACACCTTCTTCGAGATGCTCGGCAACTTCTCGTTCGGCGATTATTTCAAGGATCGCGCGATCGAGCTGGCCTGGAACCTGATCACCAAGGAATTCGGGCTGCCGAAGGACAAGCTGCTGGTCACGGTCTATGCCGACGACGACGAGGCGCATGGCCTGTGGCGCAAGATCGCCGGCTTCTCCGACGACCGCATCATCCGCATCGGCACTTCGGACAATTTCTGGCAGATGGGCGACACCGGCCCGTGCGGCCCGTGCTCCGAGATCTTCATCGACCAGGGGCCGACCCTGCAGGGCGGCCCGCCGGGCTCGCCCGACGAGGACGGCGACCGGTTCCTGGAGTTCTGGAATCTGGTGTTCATGCAGTTCGACCAGATCGCGCCCGGCAACCGTCAGCCGCTGCCGCGCCCGTCGATCGACACCGGCATGGGCCTCGAGCGCATGGCCGCGATCCTGCAGGGCGTGCATTCGAACTATGACACCGATCTGTTCCGCGCGCTGATCGAGGCGGTCTCGCACGCGCTCGGCCGTGGCCCGACGCCGGAAAACCGTGCGTCCTATCGCGTCATCGCCGACCATCTGCGCGCCTCCTCGTTCCTGATCGCCGACGGCGTGCTGCCGTCGAACGAGGGCCGCGGCTATGTGCTGCGCCGGATCATGCGCCGCGCCATGCGTCATGCCGAACTGCTCGGCGCGCGTGAGCCGCTGATGTGGAAGCTGGTGCCGGCGCTGACGCGCGAGATGGGCCAGGCTTATCCCGAACTCCTGCGCGCCGAGGCGCTGATCACCGAGACGCTCAAGCTCGAGGAGACCCGGTTCCGCAAGACGCTGGAGCGCGGTCTCGTCATTCTCGACGACGCATCGAAGTCGCTGAAGAAGGGCGACATGTTCGACGGCGAGACGGCGTTCACGCTCTACGACACCTACGGCTTCCCGCTCGATCTGACGCAGGATGCGCTGCGCAATCGCGGCATCGGCGTCGACCTCGCGTCGTTCACCGATGCGATGGAGCGGCAGAAGGCCAAGGCCCGCGAGAGCTGGAAGGGCTCGGGCGACGCCGCGACCGAGGCCGTGTGGTTCGCGCTGCGCGAGAAGCTCGGCGCCACCGAATTCCTCGGCTACGAAACCGAGAAGGCGGAAGGCGTGGTCGCCGCGCTGGTCAAGGACGGCAAGGAGGTCGCGACGCTCGGCAAGGGCGAGACCGGCACCGTGGTCGTCAACCAGACGCCGTTCTACGGCGAGAGCGGCGGTCAGGTCGGTGATACCGGCGTGATGCTGGCCGACGGCGTGCGCTTCCGCGTCACCGATACCCAGAAGAAGGGTGGCGATCTGTTCATCCATACCGGGACGGTGGAGGAGGGCACGCTCAAGGCCGGTCTGCCGCTGGCGCTCGCGGTCGATCACGCGCGCCGCGCCGCGATCCGGCAGAACCATTCGGCGACGCATCTCCTGCACGAGGCGCTGCGCCAGGTGCTCGGCGATCACGTCGCGCAGAAGGGCTCGCTGGTCGCGCCCGATCGGCTGCGCTTCGACTTCTCGCATCCGAAGCCGCTGTCGGCCGACGAACTGGAGAAGGTCGAGGACATCGCCAACACCATCGTTCTCCAGAACGCACCGGTGACGACGCGCATCATGGCGCTGGACGATGCCCGCGCCTCCGGCGCGCGCGCGCTGTTCGGCGAGAAATATGGCGACGAGGTTCGTGTCGTCGCGATGGGCGATACCGCAGGCGGCAACGCGCTCGGCTGGTCGGTCGAACTGTGCGGCGGCACTCATGTGAAGCGCACCGGCGATATCGGCATCATCACCGGGCTGGCCGATTCCGGCGTCGCCGCCGGCGTGCGGCGGCTCGAGGCGCTGACCGGCACGGCGGCGCGCAAGGCCGCGAACGCCACGGCGCAGCTCGTCAAGGCAGTGTCGTCGGAGCTGAAAGTGACGGTCGAGGACGTGCCGGCACGGCTCGCGGCGCTGGTCGAGGAGCGCAAGAAGTTCGAGCGCGAACTCGCCGACGCCAAACGCAAGCTGGCGATGAGCGGCGGCGGTGCCGCGGGCGGCTCGGCGGGTGCCGCCGACAACATCGTCGATGTCGGCGGCGTCAAATTCCTCAAGCTGTCGGTGAGCGGTCTGCCGAACAACGATCTCAAGGCGCTGGTCGACGACGGCAAGGCCAAGATCAAGTCGGGCGTGGTCGCGGTGGCGAACAATGCGCCGGACGGCAAGGGCGGCCTCGTCGTCGGCGTCACCGCCGATCTGACGTCGCGCTTCAACGCGGTCGATCTGGTGCGCAAGGGCGCCGAGGCGCTGGGCGGCAAGGGCGGCGGCGGGCGTCCGGACATGGCGCAGGCCGGCGGGCCGGACGGCTCCAAGGCCGATGCGGCGCTGGCCGCCGTGCAGGCCGCGCTCGCGGGGTAAGTGTTTTCCTCGCCCGTCAATGGGCGAGGTGTCAGCGGTGAGGGTGACGTCGCCGGGCTTGATCCGGCGTCCATCTTTTTCGGGCATGCCCGGCATGACAGCATTGTGGAGGCGCACAACGTGATCACCACCGTCGAACAGCTCGAAGCCCTCTACGGCACGCCGGCGGAGCCGGCGCTGGTGAAGGAGGTCGATCATCTCACGCCGGAATACCGGCGACTGATCGAGCTGTCGCCGTTCGTGATCGTCGCCACGGCGGGACCGGACGGGCTCGACTGCTCGCCGCGCGGCGACGCCGGCGCGGTGGCGCGGGTCGCCGATGCGCGCACGGTGCTGCTGCCGGACCGGCGCGGCAACAACCGCATCGACTCGCTGCGCAACGTGCTCGCCGATCCGCGCGTCGGCTTGTTGTTCCTCATTCCCGGCGCCGGTAACACGCTGCGTCTCAACGGCCGCGCCAGCCTCAGCGCCGATCCGGCGTTGCTCGACAGCTTCGTGATGGAAGGCAAGGCGCCGCGCAGCGTCATGGTGGTGACGATCGAGAAGGTGTTCTTCCAGTGCGCGCGGGCGGTGATGCGCTCGGACCTGTGGAATTCCGACAAGCACGTGCCGCGCGCGGACGTGCCGACGCCGGGGCAGATCCTGTCGACGATCACCGATGCGCGCGTCGGCGGCAAAGCCTATGACGAGGCGTGGCTGCCGCGCGCCAAGGAGACGATGTGGTGAGCGCCGTCAGGTGAATACGATGGCGCCGCGACATCACGCCGGCTGCATGTGCCGCGCGTAAAACGCCAGCTCGATCGAGATCCATTGGCGGTAGCTGTCGCGCAGATGCGGCGTGGCGGTGGGAACGGCGGTGGCGCCGACCTGGAAGAATCCGAGCCGCGCGCCCTCGACGATGATGTTGGATACCTGGCTTTTCGACAGGCCGAACCGGCGGGCGATATCGCCGCGGCTTGGCAGCGTGCTGGCGTCAATGTCCGCGAGCATGACGGAAATGATGACGGTCGCGGCGCCTTCCCGTGCGCCGAAGAAGCCGATGAAGTCGGGCATCCGGCCTGCCGGCGGTTCGTTCGCCACATGATCGCGCCCGCCTGACACCAGGAAGCGTTCGATGAAGGCGGGATCGTCGCGCAGCATGGCTTCCCGGCGCGCCTGCGGATCGAGCGCGTCGAGCGCGCGCACCGCATAGGTAAGCCACTGCTCGACGAAACCGAACATGCGCGCGGTGGGGCGGTAGAATTTCGAGCGGCGATCGCTCTCGCTGCGGACGGATTGCACGAATCCGGTCAGCTTGAGCAAGGCGAGCGTGGTCTTGAGCGAGCGCGGGCTGACTTCGCTACGCCGCGTGCAGAGATCATAGAGACGGCCGTAAGTCGCGCCGCCGTCCGGCCCGAACCGCTCACGGTCGGCATGCAGATAGAGCAGGTAGCCGTTGACGCGGAAGCGCGCGTCATAGGACGTGAGCTTGTTGATCAGTCGTGGCGCCTCGCGAAACCGCATCAGTCCGACTGTGTATTCGCGCACCGCGCCGGGAAATGCCGGGAGCGCGCGCAGTCGCGCCGCTTCGGCCAGCAACTGGTCTTCGCCACCGCCTTCAGATGTGCTGCTTTGCATGGGTGTCGCGCGGTCGGCGGGCATCGGCGGATGTGGAAATAAGATCAGGTGCGATTGTGATCGCGCATGAAGGAGCGGGATCACCTAGTTTTCTGCCAGCGATGCGCGGCATTGGCAATCGCGATGCTGCGGCGCTGACACGCCGCCGGCGTGCCGCGCGCCAGTTGTGGGGGCGGGGCTGCGATGGCGTCGAGCGGTGAATTGGCGTGCCGGATTGTCCGTGGCGCGATGCTGGCTGTTGCCACGGTCGGCGCTTTGGCTGCGAGCGGAAACGCGGCATTCGCGTCAGCCGGCTGCGATGCGGTCAATGCCGGCCTATTTAATAAATCCGTCACTTTTGGCGGTGGCACCTATGGGATTTCCGGCTTCATCGCTGGCGACAAGATCACCTTTGTCGGTGGTGGTGTCAGCAGCGGCCTGATGAATCTGAAGAAGGGAGCGACCACTATCCTGACGGTGTTCAGGACGACCAGTGAGACCTACACGGTCGTCGGAACGGACGATACCACCCTCGTCATGGAGCTCTTGGCGGCCGGCACTATTTCGGTGACGGCGACATGCGTTCCGGGCGTGGCGGCTACTACCGGCGTGCCGACCGACAGCCAGAAGCTGCGGACGGTGCAGGTTCAAGGCTCGATCCAGGCGGCGCAGACCTCCGGCGCGGCGATCACCGACGCGGTCGGCAGCGCGATCGGCGATGCGTTCACGAACGGCGGCAATCCGGTGACCATCGGGCCGGGCGGCATCGCGTTCAATTTCGCAGCGGACCCGCAGGCAGGTGTTGGAGCGCGCTCCGGTATCGCGCAACGGACCGATGAAGCCTTCGCCGCGCTCGCCTATGCCGGGAAAGGCCCGCCGACCAAGGCGCCGCGTACGGTGTTGTTCGAGCGGCAATGGAGCCTCTGGGCGGACATCCGCGCCACCGGCCTCGATCGCGCCAACGGGATCAATGGCGCGCAGCTCAACGCGACGGCGGGTCTTGGCTACCGGATCACGTCCGATGTTCTGGTCGGCGTGTTCGGTGGTTATGAGAACTTCCGTTACGACTTCGCCTCGCTTACGGGGCGGCTGCGGGGCGCGGGCGGCACGGTCGGCGCTTATGCCGGATGGCGCATCCTGCCGACCTTGCGCTGGGACGCGATGCTGGGCTGGTCCGGCCTCGGCTATGATGCGAACGCGGGAGCGGCGACGGGCAGCCTCAGTGCGCAGCGCTGGCTGGCGTCGACCGGACTGACCGGCACTTACCGTGTCGCCACCTACATCCTCGAGCCATCCGCGAAAGTCTATGCGCTGTGGGAGCAACAGCGCGCGTGGACCGACAGTCTCGGCACGCTGCAGGATGCGCGCCGGTTCTCCGCGGGGCGTGTCGCCTTGGGCGGACGCGTGATCGCGCCATGGCAGGTCTCATCGGCGCTATCGCTGTCGCCCTATGCGGGTTTCTATGGCGACTGGCGGTTCTCGACCGACAATGCGGTGCCTGCGGGCCAGCCGGTGGTCGGCATCGGCAATGGGTGGTCGGGTCGCATCACCGGAGGCTTGATGCTGAGCGGCCTCAATGGCGGCTCATTGGCGCTCGGTGGCGAATACGGTGGCCTCGGCGCCAGCTATAAAATCTGGACCGGCAGCGTGCGGGCGCAATGGACGTTCTGATGTCCCGCGCCCGCTGTTCTGCTGCGGCCGCTACGGACGATTGCCCGGATCGGGAATGGCCCGCGCCGCGACGAGCCTGTTCCAGATGAACAGCACCACCACCGCGCCGACGGTCGCGGTGATGAAGCCAGCGCCCTGATTGGGACTGTACCAGCCGACAGCTTGCCCGATCCATGTGGCAAGGAATGCGCCGGCGATGCCGAGCACGGTGGTCAGGATGAAGCCCTGCGGATTGTTCGGGCCAGGCGACAGCATCCGCGCAATGATACCGGCGACGAAGCCGACAAGAACGATCCAGAGAAAAGCGCTCATCGATATCTCTCCTGGTGTATGGCAGTGATGCGCATCAGTCCCGCATCATGCGGGACATTTCGTCATGCGTCGGCATCCGCCCGTCCGGCGTCAGCCGGTTGACGAATTCCGGAAGCTGATGCGACAGGCCGTTCAGCAGTTCGACCTGCGACACGCCGGCCTGTTCGGCGAGCGAGTTCACCGTGTCGTCGCCCAGCGTCCTGCGAATGTCGTCGGGGGACACGGTCTGGTTGTTGCCGTTGCCGACCCACGACTTCGTTGCATCACCGTGGCCGTTCTGCTCGAACTGGCGCAGCAGATCATCGAGGCCGCCGCGTAGCGCGCCGCCGCTGCCGGCACCACCGCCGAGCAGCCCGCCGAGGAGACCACCCAGTCCGCCGCCGAGCGCGCCGCCCAGACCACCGGGAAGGGCGCTACCAGCTCCACCGCCGGCACCGCCACCCAGCGCGCCACCGAGGCCACCGGGCAGGAGACCGCCGAGAATGCTGCCGAGATCGTTGCCGCCCTGTTGCGGCTGCGGTGCGGGCGCGTTGCCGGCCGGCGCGGCCTGGGGCTGGCCGCCGCTCATCGATTTCACCGCCTTGTAGGCGAGCAAAGCGAGCATGGCCATGGTGATCGGCGACATGCCGCCGGACGATTGACCGCTCTGGCCCGACGAACCGCCACGCGGTCCGTTCTGCATGCCGTTGAGAATATCCATCAGGCCCATCGCGAAAGTCCTTTCCAGCAAAAATGGCGTCCGCCCCTACAAGTAGGATAGCACCATGCGGCGGCAAGATGGCAGATGACATTGCCCGCGCGCTCGTTCTAACGTTGCCGCGAAGCATTCGATCCATGCCGTCCGATGCGTATCATCCGATACATGTCATCGGCGTGACATGAACGGATGTTTCGTTTTGAATGAATTTTTCAGGGAGTACGTTGATGAGCATCTTTGGGTCGATCATGTCGGCAATCTTCGGCAAGGCCGAGGCCGCGCCTGCGGGCGGTAGCGCAGCACCAGCGTCCATGCCGAGCGGAGCGGCGCCCCTGTCCAATGTTGATGTGGAGAAGGTGCTGACCGATCTCGCCTCCAAGAACAAGGAGAAGCTCGACTGGCGCAAGTCGATCGTCGATCTGATGAAGCTGCTCGGCCTCGACTCGAGCCTCGGCGCGCGCAAGGAGCTGGCCAAGGAGCTTGGCTATACCGGCGACACCAACGATTCTGCCTCGATGAACATCTGGCTGCACAAGCAGGTGATGCAGAAGCTCGCCGCCAATGGCGGCAAGGTGCCGGCCGACCTGCATTAACGGCGCGAGCCACGATTTAAAAAAAACGGCGCCCGTGAGGGCGCCGTTTTCGTTTCCGGACGGAGATGCGATCCTACGCCATCGCCTTCTGCAGGTTCTGGTCGATCTTGTCGAGGAAGCCCGTGGTCGACAGCCAGTGCTGATCGGCGCCGACCAGCAGCGCGAGATCCTTGGTCATGTCGCCGGATTCCACGGTGTCGACCGTGACCTTCTCCAGCGTCTTGGCGAATGTCGCCAGCGCATCGTTGCCATCGAGCTTGGCGCGATGCGCAAGGCCGCGCGTCCACGCGAAGATCGACGCGACGGAGTTGGTCGAGGTTTCCTGTCCCTTCTGATGCTGACGATAGTGGCGCGTCACGGTGCCGTGCGCGGCTTCCGCTTCCACCACCTTGCCGTCCGGCGTCATCAACACCGAGGTCATCAGGCCGAGCGAGCCGAAGCCTTGCGCGACCACGTCCGACTGCACGTCGCCGTCGTAATTCTTGCACGCCCAGACATAGCCGCCGGACCACTTCATCGCCGCCGCCACCATGTCGTCGATCAGGCGATGCTCGTAGGTCAGCTTGCGCTTGTCGAACTCGGCCTTGAATTCCTTGTCGAACACCTCGCGGAAGATATCCATGAAGCGCCCGTCATACGCCTTGAGAATGGTGTTCTTGGTCGAGAGATAGACCGGGTAGTTGCGGTTGAGGCCGTAGTTCAGCGACGCGCGGGCGAAATCGCGGATCGAGTCGTCGAGATTGTACATCGCCATCGTGACGCCGGAGGAGGGCGCGTCGAACACGTCGTGCTCGATCACCTTGCCGTCCTTGCCCTCGAACTTGATGGTCAGCTTGCCGGGGCCGGGAAAGCGGAAGTCGGTGGCGCGGTACTGATCGCCGTAGGCGTGGCGGCCGATGATGATCGGTTGGGTCCAGCCGGGAACGAGGCGCGGCACGTTCTTGCAGATGATCGGCTCGCGGAAGATCACGCCGCCGAGGATGTTGCGGATGGTGCCGTTCGGCGAGCGCCACATCTT
>JAHBZF010000029.1 GCA_019635575.1 Pseudolabrys sp.
TTCCCAGTTCGCCCATTGCGGCACCAGATTGCCGTTGGCGATAATGACGCGCGGCGCGCCCGGATGCGTCGGAAACACGCCGACTGGCTTGCCGGATTGCACCAGCAGCGTCTGATTGTCGTCGAGCCGCTTGAGCGTCGCGACGATCCGCTCGAACGCCTCCCAGTTGCGCGCGGCACGGCCGATGCCGCCATAGACGACAAGATCCTGCGGCCGCTCGGCCACGTCCGGATCGAGATTGTTCATCAGCAGCCGCAGCGGGGCCTCGGTGCTCCACGACTTGGTGTTGAGGGTGTTGCCGCGCGGCGCGCGAATGATCCGTTCGTTCGATTGCAACATGATCCGTCCCCTAGATGGCTTTGGCCGCGCGCAGGCGGGCGATGGCGGCATCGTCGAGCCCAAGCTCCTCGCGCAGCACGCTGTCGGTGTCTTCCCCCAGTGTCGGCGCGCGCATCGGCGTCACCGCGTCGCTGTCGGAAAAGCGGACCGGCTGTGGCGCGAGCTGGATGTCGCCGAGCTTCGTGTTCTTGCCCGGTTGCAGCAGTTGGCGCGCGGCGATGTGCGGGCTCGCCAAGAGATCGTCGAGCGACCAGATCGGCGCGGCCGGCACATCGACCTCCTGCAGCTTCGCCAGCGCCTCCGCCTGTGTCAGCGATCCGGCCCAGTCGCCGATAATCTTGCGCAGGTCCGCTTCGTGAGCGTTGCGGTCGGCGTTGGTTTTGAAGCGCGGATCGTCGGCCAGTTCCGGCTTGCCGATCGCCTGATAGATGCGCTTAACGATCGCTTCGGAGAAACCGACCAGCACGACCTCGCCGTCGCGGGTGGCGAAGCTGTCCACCGGATAGGTTTCCGGATGCCGGTTGCCGACGCGGCCGACCGGCTTGTCGGTGTAGAGCCGCCGCGACAGATTGGTCAGCAGCATCGAGAAGATCGAATCGAGCATGGCGACTTCGAGCCGCCGGCCGGTGCCGGTGCGCTCGCGATCATAGAGCGCAGACGCGATACCCCAGGCGGCGAACATGCCGGTGGTGATGTCGGCGACGCTTTCACCCACGGCGGTGGCGCGTCCGTCGCGCTCGCCGGTGACGCTCATCAAGCCGCTCATCGCCTGGATGACAAGATCGAACGCCGGCCAGTCGGCGAACGGTCCCTCCTGGCCGAAGCCGGAGATCGAGGCGTAGATCAGCCGTGGATTGGCCGCCTGCAGCGCTTCGTAGCCGAGCCCAAGCCGCTCCGTCACGCCGGGGCGGAAATTCTCGACGAGAATATCGGCGCGCTTGGCGAGATCGCGGATCAGTGCGATGCCGTCCGGCGATTTCATATTAACGGTGACGCTACGCTTGCCGCGATTGAGCATGGCGAAATAGGTGCTCTCGCCGTTCACATGCGGCGCGAAGTGTCGGCCTTCCTCGCCGAAGCCGGGCATCTCGATCTTGATCACCTCGGCGCCGAGATCGGCGAGCATCGCCGTGCAGAACGGCCCCGACATCACGCGGGTGAGGTCGAGCACCCGGAGGCCCTGAAACAGATGACGGGGAAGCTGCGTCATGGCGCACGATCCTTCTCACTCACAGTCAACACTACTTTGCCGGAGGTCCGACGTTGGCCGAGCGCATCGAGCGCTTTCGGCAAATCGTCGAACGCGAATGTGCCGCCGATATGTGGGCGGATCGCGCCGTCGCGCGCCATCGCCGTCAGCTTGGCGGAGACGCGCGCCAACATGTCGCCGTCGTGATCGTGATTCCAGTAGACGCCGATGGCGGAGGCGCGCTTGAGCAGCAGGCGGTTCGCGGGGATTTGCGGAATTTCTCCGGAGGCGAAGCCGACGATCAGCAGCCGACCTTGCCAGCCGAGCACGCGCATCGCGTCCTTGCTGGCGCTGCCGCCGACCGGATCGAGAATGACGTCGACGCCCTTGCCGCCGGTCAGCGTCTTGACGGTTTCGTGCCAGCCGGCGGTGCGGTAATCGACCGCTTCATGCGCGCCGTGCGCGCGGGCGAGGGTGCATTTGTCATCGCCGCCAGCGGCCGCGATCACCCGCGCGCCGAGATGCCGCGCAATCTCGACAGCGGCAAGGCCGACCCCGCCGCTTGCCGCCAGCACCAGCATGGTTTCGCCCGCTTTGACGGTGGTGCTTTCGGTCAGCGCCACCATCGAGGTGGTATAGACGACCGGCAGCGCGGACGCCTCCGCGCTCGCGATATTGTCCGGAATCTTGATCGCCATGTCGCTGCGCACCAGCGTGTGCGTGGCGAAGCCGCCCCAGTCGACCTTGCTGGCAATACGGTCGCCAGTTTTGAAGCCGCTACGCGCTCCGGCCTCCAGCACCGTGCCGGCGATTTCCTGGCCCGGCACGAACGGGCGTGGCGGCTTGATCTGGTAGCGGTCGTCGATCATCAGCAGATCGGAGAAGTTGAGCGCTGCGGTCTCCACGCGAACCAGTATCTGGTGCGCCGCGGGCGCACCGATCTCGATTTCGGTGAGAGCGAGGTTGCCGGCACCGGGCGATGTCGAAAGCCATGCGCGTGTCTGCATAACGTTGGTGCCCCTGCCTGTTGCGTCAGGATTCGCCGGCAATGCGCGCGGTCACGCGATGGCCGACGTCGAGAAGGACCGCCACGCAGTCCGCTGCTGTTGTCTTGTCGATGCGCTGCGCCGGGCCCGCGATCGCGATGGAGCCGAGCGGCTGTCCGCGCGGCGTGAGCACCGGAACGGCGATGCCGGTGACGCCCGGATAGGTTTCCTCGTAGGTGACGACGTAACCGTCTTCGCGAATCCTGGCGATGTCCTTGCGCAGGCTCGCGGCGCTCAATCGGGTCGCCGGATTGACCGGTGTCAGATCGCCGGTCAGCACCGCGTGGATGGCGCGCTCGGGAAGAAACGCGAGCACGGCTTTGGACGTCGCGCCGGAATGCAGCGGATACGTGTTGCCGAGATTCTCGAACAGGCGCAGGCCGCCCTGGCGGCTCGGAATTTGCGCGAGGCAGACCACCCGCGCCTGCGCTTCGTCATAACCGGTGAGGATCACGGTCTCGGCGGTGGCCTGCGCGATCTTCTCCAGGAGGTCGTAACAAAGATCGACCAGATTGAACTGGAGTTGCGCGCGGCGGCCGAGATCGACCGCGGCAAAACCAAGCGTGTAGCGCCCGCGCTGCTCCAGCAGATAGCCGCGCGCGCACAGGAAACGGACCAGCCGGCCCAGCGTCGAGCGCGAAAGCCCGGTCTCCCGGACCAATTCCGCCTGAGTCCAGCTCGGGTGCTCCTCGGTGAAAAGATCGAGGATTTGAAAGGTTTTTTTGAGCAGCCCGACACCGGCCTGGTTGGCCGGGGCGGGATTCTCATCGGAAAGGGCGTTGACAGGGGGCGTGTTCATTGCTCCTATTGTGGACCATATGCTCACAATATGGCAAGGGCCGGAAAGAGTCAGACCTGTGAGCATTGCGAAACGTCCCGTTCCCGATCGGGGGAAAGGGCAAAGCGGGAGACGTCGAATGAAGTGGACTCGTTGCAATCAGTTGTTGTTGACCGTCGCGGGAGCCGCCTTCGCGCTCAACGCCGCGCACGCCGCCGACATGAAGCGGGTTGGAATCTCGACCATCGTCGAGGTGCCGCAACTCGTTGAGACCAAAGAGGGCGTGATCCAGGGGCTGGCCGAGAAAGGCTTTGTCGCTGGCAAAAATCTGACGATCGAATACCAGACGGCGAACGGCAACATGCCGACGCAGCAGCAGATCGCGCGGAAATTCGTCGGCGACCGCGTCGACGTGATCGTTCCCATCACCACGCCGACCTCGCAGGCAATGGTGACGGCGACCAAGGATATCCCGATCGTGTTCGCGACCGTGGCCGACCCGGTGAAGGCGAAGCTGGTTGCTGGCTTCAAGCCGACCGGTACGAACATCACCGGCGTCTCCGATCAGCCGCCGATCGAGGCCCAGCTCAAGCTGTTCCACGAACTGGTGCCAAATCTGAAGAAGATTGGCTTCATCTATAATCCGGGTCTCGACAGCTCGCTCGCAACACTGGAGTGGGTCCGTGCCGCAGCCAAGCCGCTCGGTGTCGAGGTTGTCGAGGCGCCGTCGCCGACCACCAACGAAGTGATCCCGGCCGCGCGCAAGCTGATCGGCAATGTCCAGGCGATCTACGTGCCGAACGACACCACCATCACGGCGGCGCTCGAAACGGTCGTCAAGGTCGGCCAGGAAACCAAGACGCCGGTGTTCACCGGTGAGCCGCGCGGTGTCGAGCGCGGCGCGGTTGCTACGGTCGGCGTCGATTACATCCACGTCGGCAAGCTCGCCGGCCACATGGTCGCCGAGATTCTCAACGGCAAGAAGCCGGGCGATATCGCGCCGGTGCTGGCTTACGAGTCGATGCCGAAGCCGCTGGTCGTCGTCAACAAGCGTGCGGCCGCTGCGGTGGGCGTCACCATCCCGCAGTCCGTGCTCGCGCGCGCGACCAAGATCGTCGAGTGAATTCATCTGGTGTGCCGGTGCTTCGCATCGGCACACCACTTGCATTGATCCGGATTCGATCGGTCCGGCCGTTTTTTCTCACTCGCGCACAGGTGTCGCTCCGCCATGTCTCTCTATGAGCTGCTCGGAACCGTGGAGGTCGGACTGGTCTTCGGATTGGTGGCGTTCGGCGCGTATCTGAGTTTCAAGGTTCTCGATTTCCCTGACCTGACGGTCGAAGGCAGCTTCCCGCTCGGGGGCGCCGTCTGCGCGACGCTCATCGTCGCGCTCGGCTGGAATCCGTGGCTCGCGACATTGGGCGCGGCGGCGGCCGGTTTCGCCGCCGGATGGATCACCGCCTATCTCAATGTGCGGTTCAACATCCTGCACATTCTGGCCGGCATCCTCGTCGCGATCGCGCTGTATTCGGTCAATCTGCGCATCATGGATGGCCCCAACAAGCCGCTGCTGAACGCTTCCACGGTATTCAGTGGCCTCGAAGGGTGGGGCGTGCCGACTTACATGCTCAGTCCGGCGCTGCTGCTGATCATGGTGATCGTCATCAAGATTGCGCTCGACCTGTTCCTGCATACCGGCGTGGGCCTCGGCATGCGCGCCGCCGGCGCCAATCCGGCGATGGCGGAAGCGAACGGCGTCAATGTCGGCCGCATGAAGCTGATGGGCATTGGTCTTGCGAATGCGCTGACCGGCATGGCCGGCGGATTGTTCGCACAGATTTTCGGCGCCGCTGACGCCTATATGGGCATCGGCGTCATCATCATCGGTCTGGCTTCGGTGATCGTCGGCATGTCGTTGATGCCGACGCGCACGGTGGCGCAGGCGATCTTTGCCTGTCTCATCGGCGCGCTGCTCTACCGGTTCGCGGTCGCGCTGTCTCTCAATGCCGATTTCCTCGGGCTGAAAGCATCCGACGTGCAACTCGTGACCGCGATCCTGGTCGTCGTCACGCTGGTGAGCCAGTCGTCGCGGTCCGGTTTCGGTAAACTCCTGAAGCGGAAGCCGCGATGATCGAAGCGAGCAATATCTGCGTCACCTTCAACAAAGGTACGCCTTTGCAGGCGACCGCGTTGCGCGACGTGTCGCTGTCGGTGCCGGATGGGCAATTCCTGACGGTGATCGGCTCCAATGGCGCCGGCAAATCGACGTCACTCAATGTCATCGCCGGGCTGGTACGGCCGGAATCCGGCAAGGTGATGGTCGCAGGCTCCGATGTCACCGACTGGCCGGTGTATCGGCGCGCGAAGCTGATCTCCCGCGTGTTCCAGGATCCGAAGATGGGAACCTGCGAGGATCTGACGATCCTCGAGAATTTCGCGCTGGCTTATGGCCGGACCACGCCGCGCGGTTTCTCGTTCGCGATCGACAAGACGCTGCGCGAGCGCGCGGCGGAGCGGTTGAAGCTGCTTGGCCTCGGCCTCGAGAACCGGCTCAACGACAAGGTTGGTCTTTTGTCCGGCGGTCAGCGGCAGGCGGTGAGCCTGCTGATGGCAACCAGTGGCGAGACCCGCGTCCTGCTGCTCGACGAGCATACCGCGGCGCTCGACCCGAAGACCGCCGAATTCGTCATGGAGCTGACGCGCACCATCGTCGCAGAGCTGAAGCTGACGTCGGTGATGGTGACGCACTCGATGGCGCAGGCGCTGCATTATGGCGATCGCACCGTGATGTTCCATCGCGGCAAGATCATCTTCGACGTCTCGGGCGAAAAGCGCGCCGCGCTGACGGTGCCGGACATGCTGGATCTGTTCAAACGCGATCAGGGAGAGGAACTCTCCGACGACGCGTTGTTGCTGGGTTGATGGGAAGGGCTATCCGTGTCGGACAACAAGAAGACTGCGTCGTCGGCTGAAACGTTGGAAATCCATCCTGGTGCGGTGTCGCTTGCGGCCTGGCGCCGGATTCTGCGGCAGGGGCCGAAGGTGCGCCTCGCCGCCGGTGCCCGCGAAGCGGTGGTCGCCTGCCATGATGCGGTCAAGCAGTTGATCGGCACCGGGCGGCCGATCTATGCGGTCAACACCGGCTTCGGCAAGCTGGCCAGCGTGCGGATCGAGGACGCGGACCTGACCCAGTTGCAGCGCAACCTGATCCTGTCGCACGCCGCCGGCACCGGCGAGCTTCTCAGCGACGATCTGGTCCGCCTGATCATGATCATGAAGGCGAACGCGCTGGCCCAGGGCCACTCCGGCGTGAGCTGGGCACTCGTTGAAACGCTGCTGGCGCTGGTCAATGCCGATGTCTATCCGTGCATTCCCGCCAAGGGTTCGGTCGGTGCCTCGGGCGATCTCGCGCCGTTGTCGCACATGGCGGCGGCACTGATGGGCGAGGGGACGGTGCGGCACAACGGTCGCGTCATGCCCGCGCAGGAAGGTCTTGCGCTTGCCGGCCTCAAGCCGATGGCGTTCGGTCCGAAGGAGGGCGTCGCGCTTATCAACGGCACCCAGGTATCGACGGCGCTGGCGTTGCACGGCTTGTTTCTGGTCGAGGATGTGCTGCGCGCGGCGCTGGTGACCGGTGCGCTGTCGGTGGAGGCTTGCCGCGGCAACGACGTGCCGTTCGATGTCCGCATTCAGGCGGTGCGCCGTCACAAGGGGCAGCAGGACGTGGCGGCAATCTTCCGCACGCTGCTCGCCGACAGCCCGATCCGCGAAACCCATCGCGCGACCCTAAAGGTTCAGGATCCGTATTGCCTGCGCTGCCAGCCGCAGGTGATGGGCGCGTGCCTCGACAATCTGCGGCATGCCGGCTCCGTGCTCGAGACCGAAGCCAACGCGGTGTCCGACAATCCGCTGGTGTTCCCGGAAGATCACGACGTGCTGTCCGGCGGGAACTTCCATGCCGAGCCGGTGGCGTTCGCGGCGGATATCATCGCCCTCGTGGTCTGCGAGATCGGGTCGATGTCGGAGCGCCGTCAGGCGATGCTGGTCGATTCGTCGCTGTCCGGATTGCCGGCCTTTCTGATCAAAAACTCCGGTCTGAACTCCGGCTTCATGATCGCGCAGGTGACGGCGGCTGCGCTGACCAGCGAGAACAAGATGCTGGCGCATCCGGCCTCGGTCGATTCGATCCCGACTTCCGCCAATCAGGAAGACCATGTGTCGATGGCCTGCCATGGCGCATATCGCCTCGGGCAGATGGCCGACAATGCCGCGACCATCATCGCGCTGGAATGGCTCGCGGCGGCACAGGGCGTCGATTTCCATCAGCCGTTGACGGCGTCGCCACCGCTGCACGAAGCGGTGACGCGGCTGCGGCGTGACGTGCCGACACTCGATCGCGACCGATATTTTGCGACCGATATCGCTGCTGCCAAGCGCCTCGTTCTTGAGGGTGCGCTGGCGGACATCAACGTTACGCCATTGCTGGACGACGCGGCGTAACGCGCCTGTAACAGGACGACCTATCCATGTGGATCAGTCACGTTCCCTATGCCGAGGCCGATAGCCGCCTGAAGACCTTGTATGACCGGATCAAGGGGCCGGACGACAATGTCGACAACATCATGCTGGCCCATAGCCTCCGTCCGCATACGATGGAAGGCCATATGGCCATCTATAAATATGTGCTGCATCACGCTTCGAATACGTCGCCGAAGTGGTTTCTCGAGGCGATCGGCGTCTATGTCAGCTTGCTCAATAACTGTCATTACTGCGTCGATCATCACTTTGCGGGCCTGATGCGCCTCGTTGGAGCTGATCGCGCGAAGCCGATGCGGGCAGCGATCGAGAGCGGCCGGCTTGCCGATGCGTTCAATGCGGAACAGGTCGCAGCGCTGCGCTATGCGCAAGTGCTGACCCGCGCGCCGCAGGATGCCGCAGCACTGCGCCAGCATGTGGACGCCATGCGCGCCGCCGGCCTCGATGATGGCCGTATCCTCGAAGTGAATCAGGTGACCGCCTACTTCAATTACGCCAACCGAACGGTGCTCGGCCTCGGCGTGACCACGGACGGCGACATCCTCGGTCTTTCTCCCGGCAATTCGGACAATCCTGATGACTGGTCCCACCGCTGATCGGATCGTTACCCCGCGCATTCAGCGGCTCAAGGTCGTTCCGCCGCAGGTGAAGCCGCCGGATCTCGGTCCGGAGCGGCCGGTGCGCAGCCTGCATCTCAACGAATCGCCGTTTGCGCCGGCGCCGTCGGTGGTGGCGGCGATGCAGCGTGCCGCCGCCGAATTGAACCGCTATCCCGACCACGACGGCAACGATCTGGTGAGCGCGCTGTCGGCGCGCAGCGGCATTCCGGCGGAGCGTATCGTCATCGGTGCGGGCACCAACGAACTGCTCTATGCCAGCGCCGACATTGCGCTCGATCCGGGCGACGAGGCGATCGCGCCCGATCCCGGCTTTCCGACCTATGCCAAGACCATCACGCTGCGCGGCGGCGCCTATGTCGGCGTGCCGGTCCGCGCCGATGGCGTGGTCGACATTCCAGCGATGTTGAAGGCGGTGACGCCGCGGACGCGGCTCATCTTCGTCGCGACGCCGCACAATCCGACCGGCGGGATGCTGTCGCAGGCCGATGTGGAACTGTTGATCCGCGAACTGCCGGACCATGTGCTGCTGCATTTCGACGAAGCCTATTACGAGTTCGGCCGCCATGCCGGTGCGCCCGAGGCGTTACCGATCCTGGCGCAACGTCAGGGGCCGTGGATCGCGACGCGCAGCTTCTCCAAGGCGTTCGGTCTTGCCGGTGTTCGTGTCGGTTACGGCCTGTGCAATTCGCGCGAGCTTGCCGACGCTTACCGCAAGATCCGGGTGAATTTCAGCGTCAATGCGGTGGCCCTGGCGGGTGCTCGCGCGGCGCTCGATGCGACCGACCACATGAACGCGCTGCTCGATCATACGGCGAAAGAGCGGCAACGGCTGGCGCAGGCTCTGGCCGGCATCGGATTCGAGCCGCTGCCGAGCGCGGCGAATTTCCTCACGGTGAAGACGCCGAAGTCCGCGCCGGCGATCGCAGAGGCGCTGGCAGCCGAAAACATCTTCGTGTTGCCGTTCCCGTGGCCCGGTACGCCTGGCGCGCTGCGCATCACCATCGGCTCCAGCGCGGATACCGATGCGGTGGTGGCCGCCATACCGCGCGTCCTGAAGGCTCTATGAGCGACATCGCCGCAATCCTTCGGGAGATCGTCGGTGATGGCGGCGTTCTCTCATCGCGCGAGGATTGTGCGGCTTACGACAACGATCTGACGACATCGCCGGGTGGCGCTGTTGCCTGCGTGGTGCGCCCGCGCAGCACCGCCGAGGTCTCGGCCGTGCTGGCCGCCTGTTACGCGACCGACAATGTTGCGGTGATCCCGCGCGGCGGCGGCACCGGGCTTGCCGGCGGGGCCACGCCGCCGCTCGGGCGCGTCAATGTCGTGCTGTCGCTCGAGCGCATGCGCGCGATTCGGGCGATTGATCCGGTCGGCAATGTCATGACCGTCGAGGCCGGCTGCTCGCTGCACGATGCGCAGGGGGCCGCCGTGGCGGAGGGGCGTTTGCTCGGTCTCGATCATGGTGGCGCGTCGAGCCAGATCGGCGGCAATCTCGCGACCAATGCCGGCGGCAACAATGTGCTGCGCTATGGCATGGCGCGCGATCAGGTGCTTGGCCTCGAAGTGGTGCTGGCGGATGGACAGGTGCTCACGCAATTGTCGCCGCTGCGCAAGAATAATGCGGGCTACGATCTCAAGCAGGTGTTCCTCGGCTCGGAGGGAACGCTGGGCATCATCACCGCCGCTGCGTTGCGGCTGCGGCCGGCGCCGCGCAAGCGTGTCACCGCCTGCGTCGGCCTGACCTCGCTCGATGCGGTGCTGACGCTGTTCGCCCGCGCGCAGAGCGAACTCGGCGAAGCGATCAGCGCGTTTGAGGTGATGTCGCGCGAGGCGCTCGATCTGTGCTTCGCACACAGCGGCCAGCGTGCGCCGTTCGACACAGTGACATCGTGGACGGTGTTGCTCGAAGCCGACAGCGCCAGCGAGCACTTCGACCTGTCCGGGGCCGTCGATGCGCTGGTCGCAGCGGCGATGGAAGCGGGTGATGTGGCCGACGGCACCATCGCTGCCAGCGAGGCGCAGCGGCAGGCGTTGTGGGCGCTACGCGAGGGCATTCCGAACGCGATGATCGAAACGCCCGGCAGCCTGAAAAGCGATACGGCGGTGCCGATCCCCGCCATTGCGGCCTTTGACGCCGCGGCGCGGCGCGCCGTTGTGGCGGTGGTGCCGGACTGCGTACCGGCGCCATTCGGTCATGTTGGCGACGGTAATATCCATTTCAATGTGTTGTCGCCGCCCGGCATGCCGGGTGACACATTCTCACGACAATGGCCGGCGCTCGCCCGCGCGATCGAGGATACGGCGCTGTCGTTTGGCGGCACCGTCAGCGCCGAGCACGGCATTGGTCTGGTGAAGCGCGATGCGCTCAAGCGCATGCGCTCCATGACGGAGCTTGCCGTCATGCGGTCAATGAAGCAGGCGCTCGATCCGCGCGGCTTGCTCAACCCCGGAAAAATTCTTTAGCTAAGGCGGGCTCGCCCTGTCTCAGCGCCAGATCGTCTCGGCCGCTTTCACCACCAGCGATAGTTTCGCCCGTTCGTCCGCCTCTGTCACCGGATTGCCGGCCACGGTCGAGGCGAAGCCGCATTGCGGACTGATGGCGAGATGATCGAGGCCGATATAGCTCGTCGCTTCACGGGTGCGCGTGGCCAGATCGTCGAGCTTTTCCAGCGCCGGCGTCTTGCTGCTGACGAGGCCGAGCACGACGCCCTTGTCCTTGACGAAGCGCAGCGGCTTGAAGTCGCCGGCGCGCTGCGTGTCGTATTCCAGCAGGAAGTGATTGACCTTGGTGCGGGTGAAAAACCGCTCGGCGACGGATTCATAGCCGCCGGCGGCGAGATAGTGGCCCTTGAAGTTGCCGCGGCACATATGCACGCCGAACGCTACGCCAGCGGGCGCACCGGCAACCGCGTCGTTCAGGCTGTCGATATAAAGGTCGACCAGATGATCCGGCTTCTGGCCGGCATCCTCCACCTTCTTGCGGATCGCCGGATCGCACAGCAGCGCGACGGCAACTTCATCGAGCTGGATATAGCGGCAGCCGGCCTTAGCCAGCTCGGCGATCTCCTCGCGGAAGATGCGGCCGAGATCGGCGAAGAATCCTTCGACGGTGGGATAAACCGCCTTGTCGGCGAAATCCGTACAGCGATAGAAGTGCATCGTCGACGGCGAGGGCAGGGTGATCTTCGGCGTGACCTTGGTCACGCTCTTGAGGAAGCTGAACTCGTCGAGCGCCAGTGGCTGTCGGCGGGTCAGCTTGCTTGCCGCATAAGGCGCGGTGAACTCGACCTCGTGGCCGTGATCGTCCCGGAATTTGAACACCGCCGGCTTGATCACGAAGCCGTCGATCCGTTCCACGAACCGGCCCCAATAGGAGCCGCGACGAAACTCGCCGTCGGTGACCACCTGCAGCCCGGCCTCTTCCTGCAATTTGACGACATCGCGGATGCAGCGGTCCTGAATTTGCGCAAAAACGGTATCGTCGATACGTTTCGCCGCATGATCCTTGAACGCCTGTCGCAGTTCCGCCGGACGCAGCAGACTGCCGACATGGTCGGCGCGGAACGGTGGCTGGCCCTTGGTATTCATGGCGTTGGGGTTCATGGCCTTCTCCCGGCTCGAAATTCTATAGGTCTATAGATGAAGTCTAAGGCGGCACCGGCGGCGACGGCAAGAGGGGGGAAGAAGCCGGGAAAAGCCGGTCCGCGCGGCGGGCCGTCGGTCATGGCGGCGAAACGCTCCACCCATCGCCGCGCCGGGGAAATCACCGATGCCGCGGCGCAGGTGTTTGCCGAACTCGGCTATCACGGCGCGACGACGCAGAAGATCGCCGATCGGCTGCAGATCCGGCAGGCCAGTCTTTATTACTATTTTCCCTCGAAAGAGGTGGCGCTGGAGCGCGTCTGTCTGCAGGGCGTCGCCGGATTTTTCGAGACCGCGCAGGCCATTGCGTCGGGGCCAGGGCGCCCCCCGGAACGGCTGGCGGGGCTGATGCGCGCGCATATTTCGCCGATTCTCGACCGTGGCAATTACGTGCGGGTGTTCCTCACGCAGCGCCAGTTCCTGCCCAATGCCAGCCGCCGTAGGGTCGGCAAATGGTCGCGGGGCCTCGAGCAGATTTTCGAGAAAGTGATCCGGGAGGGCATGCGGAGCGGTGATTTCCGCGGCGATCTTGATCCGCGCCTGACTGCGCTGGCTATTCTGGGCATGACCAACGCGGTTGCGTCCTGGTACGGCAAGGAAAATGCGTCGATCGAGCGCATCGGCGGCGAATTCGCCGCGTTGGTCCTCGATGGGCTGAAAGGCCCAGGCCGGAAGGCTCGCCGCTGAATTTGATTGAGCTATAGAATTCTGTGGCGGGATCACGCTAGACTGACCGCGAGGAAACGTTCACGGGCCAGACAAGATGACCGGATCACGTACGGTCACGGCGGATGCTTTGCGCGACACCACGGCGCCGGCGTTGCTGTGCGCGATGGCGCGCCATGAGCCGCGCCGCGTCGCGTTCCGCACCAAGCATCTCGGCCTCTATCGCGAACGCGGCTTTCACGATTACGCGCTGATGGTGGCGCGCGCCGCGATGGCGTTCGACAGGCTCGGTCTCGGCAGAGGCGAGCGGGTCGCGATCATGGGCGACGCCTGCGAGGAATGGCTGATTTGCGATCAGGCGGCGCAGGCGTTGGGCGCGATCGTCTACGGAATCTATCCGACCGCATCGGCGGCCGAAGTCGAATATCAGATGCGCGATGGTGGCGCGGCGATCTTCATCGCCGAAGATCAGGAATATGTCGATAAGTTGCTGCCGCTGATCGATCGGCTGCCGGACCTGCGCGCGGTGATTGTCATCGATGATTCGGCGATGTTCGATTACGATCATCCGAAGCTGATGCGTTACGCCGATCTGCTTGCGGGCATCAACGGCGATCTCGGATGGCTCGAACAGAAGGCCGCACAGGTCGCGCCGGCCGATCCCGCCTTCATCATCTATACGTCCGGCACCACCGGTGCGCCGAAGGGCGCGCTGGTCAGCCATGGCCGGCATCTGGCGGCGGCGGCGAATGTCATCACCCATTATCCGACTTTGGCTGAGAAGCCGCATCGTACCGTTGCCTATCTGCCGCTGTGCCATATCCTCGGCCGCGACATCGCGGTGACATTTCCGCTGATCTCGCAGGTGGTGCCGCACTTCGGTGAGGACGTCGAAGATCTCACCACGACAATCTTCGAGGTGGCGCCGACCGTGCTGTTCACGGTGCCGCGTTATCTGCAGAAATTCGCGGCGCAGATTTTGGTCAGCATTTCCACCTCGTCGCCGCTCAAGCGTGCGAGCTACGATTTCGCCATGCGGCTGGCGCGCCGGCATGTGCAGAAATTATGGGATGGCACCGCGACCGGCGCAGAAACGGCGGCTTACCGCGCCTGCCAGGCGGCTGTGTTCAAGCCGATCCTCAACAAGCTCGGGTTCGATCGGCTCGAACTCGTCATCTCCGGTGGCGCGCCGCTGCCGCCGGAAACCATGGCGCTTTGGCAGATGTACGGTGTCAACGTGTTGCAGATGTACGGCCAGACCGAGGAGGCGGGCGGCATCGTCACCGGCCAGCAAGGGACGTTCCCGCGGCCCGGTGATGTCGGCGTCGCGCCGGTAGGCTGGGACGTAAAGCTCGCGGAGACAGGCGAGGTGCTGGTCCGCAGTGCCGACGTGTTCGACGGTTATTGGCGTAATGACGCCGCGACCGACGAGGTGAAAGGCGAGGACGGCTGGCTGCGCACCGGCGACATCGGCGAATGGAAGGACGGCAAGCTGCGGCTGATCGACCGCGCTCGCGATTTCATCGTCACCTCGGGCGGCAAGACCATCTCGCCGTCGTTCATCGAGAACATCCTGCGCGCCAGCCCTTATGTGGCCGAAGCGGTGGTGTTCGGCCAGGAACGCAAATATCTCGCGGCGTTGATCGAAATCGACCTCGACACGGTGTCGGAGTGGGCGCGCAGCAACGACGTGACCTATACCGGTTTCACCAGCCTCGCCACCCATGCGCGGGTGACGCAACTGATCGCGCAGGAAATCAACAAGGCCAACGCCGAACTGGCCCGCGTGGAGCAGATCAAGGCGTTCCGCATTCTGCCGAAGGCGCTCGATCCTGAAGAGGAGGGCGAGCCGGTGACGCCGACGCGCAAGGTCAAGCGCGGGCTGATGTACGAACGATTCAAAACGCTGGTCGAGGACATGTATGACGATCAGGAGGCGGCGATCCTTGCCAAAGAAGTTGGCGATGCGCTGCGCGCCTGAGCAAAAAGAAATCGGACACTGAAACGGGGAGGCAATGAACATGCGATCTTCGATGATACTGGCGGCAGGACTGGCCACCGCTCTCGCGACGCCGGCTTTGGCGCAGGACGCTTATGTGGTCGGCATCACCGCGGCGCTGACCGGGCCGCCGGCCAGCTCCTATGCGCCGGCGATCGATGCGCTGCGCATCTACATCGACCGGGTGAACAAGGCCGGCGGCGTTAACGGCAAGAAGATCAATCTGGTCATTCAGGACGATTCCGCCGAGCCGTCCAAGGCGGCGGCGAATGCGAAGAAACTACTGACGCAGGACAATGCCGTCCTGATGATCAATGCCAGCCTGTCGTCGACCTATGCGCCGGTCGTCGCGGAAGCGCGCAATGCTGGTGTGCCGCTGCTGTTCGCAAGCTCGGTCTGTCCGAAGGATGTCTATCCGCCGGCGCAGGCGGGGCAGTTCTGCACCACGGCATTTGCCGCGACCTATGACAGCCGTGCGGCGCTCGCCTTCATCAAGGAAACGGCCAAGGAACCGGTAAAGATCGGCTTCTCGGCCATGGCGATCCCGTTGTCGCGCGGCGAAATCGACTTCGCTGAAAGCCAAGCCGGCCCGCTCGGCATGACTGCGGTGGACAAGGAGATCATTCCGCCGCCGACCGCCGACTACACACCGTTCGCGACCAAGATCAAGGATGCAGGCGCCAACTGGGTGTTTTCGTGGGCGCCGTGGGTGACGCAGGTGCGCACCTTCGAGGCGCTGCGCCGTCTCGGCTGGACCGGCGATTACGTGACCTGGGCGCATCTCGAAGCCGAGGGCGAACTCAAGCGTATCAAGGACGGCAAGCTCTTCGTCGTCGGCGCCAATGCGCTATTCGAGGACAATCTGCCGGTGCAGAAGGAGATCGCGGCGGCGGTGAAGGAAGCCGGCGGCAAGTATCCGGCCGAGCAGATGACCGAAGGCTGGATCGCCGGCATGGTGATCGAGGCGGCGATCAAGGGCGCGGGCAAGGACGCCAATGCGGCCAAGATCCAGGCGTCGATGCAGAACCTGAAGGTCGACCTGAAGGGTCTGCGCGGCGGTCCGATCGAGTGGACCAAGGACAACCACTTCCGCACCAAGCAGTTCTATCGCGTGTATCGCTGGGATGGGTCGAAAATCGCGCTGGTCAAGGACTGGTTCGCCTACGACGTGAAATAGCGTCGTTCCATGTGCGGGCGTCCGGCACCATGCCGGGCGCCCGCTGTTTCATTCGTCCGGGTCATTCGTGCCGTGCAACTTGCCGTTAACATTGTCGTCCTCTCGGCGATCTACGCGTTGATCGCGTGCGGCTATGTACTGATCTATCGCGTGAGCCGGGTTCTCAACCTCGCCCACGGCGAGTTGATGATGCTCGGTGCGTATCTCCTGCTGACGACAGCGTCGCTGTTCGGCGGCAACCCGTGGACGGCGATCGGTGCGGCGCTGCTGCTGAGCCTTGTCGTTGGCATTCTCGTTTACGTGCTGTTGATGCGGAAAATGACCGGCGAGATGGTGCTGGCGGCGGTACTCACCACCGTCGCGCTCGGCATTCTGCTACGCGGCGTGATGGTGCTGATCTGGTCGGCGCAACAGCAATATCCGGGGCAGGCGCTCGGTTTCTCCAACCCGGCGCTGGTGCTGCCGGGCGGCGCGCGCATTTCCTTGATGGCGGCGCTCCTGGTTGGTGTCACCGCTGCGACCTATCTTGGTCTCTTCATTTTTTTGCGGTTCGGCCGCTGGGGCGTGCGCATGCGCGCAGCGGGACAGAATCCGTTGCTGGCTGCGCAGCGCGGCATCAATCTGCACGGGATTTATGCGCTGGCCTGGGGGCTTTCGACGTTCACCGGTTCGATTGCCGGCATGCTGATGGCGCTCGATTCCGGTCTCACCAGTTCCATGGTGATCGTCGGTCTGAAGGCATTTCCGGCGGCGCTGGTCGGGGGACTCGACAGTCTAGTCGGTGCGCTGATCGGCGCGGCGATCATCGGTGCCAGCGAAGTCCTGTCGATCCAGTATATCGATCCGCTGCTGTCCGACGTCATCCCGTTCCTTGTTCTGATCGTCATGCTGGTGCTGCGGCCGTGGGGCCTGTTCGGCACGCGCGAGGAGCTCGACCGTGTCTAGCCGCACGCCGCGCGCCAGCGGCCATTTCCGCACCGGCTACGCGCAGCAGTTCGCGCTACTGCAGACCCGGCTGGAAACGCGCAGCCTTTTCATGTTCGTCGTTGTCTTGCTCGCGTTTCCGTTTCTCGCCAGCGCATTCTATATCGATCTCGCCAGTCAGGTATTCCTCGCCGCGATCGGCGCGCTCGCCTTGATGCTGCTCACCGGTTACGCGGGGCAAATCTCGCTCGGTCACGCCGGTCTGCTTTGCGCGGGCGCATTCACCACTGGTATTCTCGCGCAGGAACTCCATGCGCCGTTCTGGATCACGGTGCCGGCGGCGACCCTGGTTGGCGCGTTGCTCGGCGTCGTGTTCGGCCTGCCGTCGCTGCGGCTGCGCGGCCTTTATCTCGCAGTCTCGACGCTCGCGCTGCACTTCGTCGTTGTCTATCTCGGCGGCGAATATGAATCGAAGCGTGGATTCTCCACCGGCATCACGCTCGATGCGCCGACCATCGGCGGATGGACGATCTATGGCGGCAAGGTCTGGTACTTCATCCTACTCGCCGGCGCGGCGCTGACGCTCTGGATCTGCCTCAATCTGCTGCGCGGCCGCACCGGCCGGGCGTGGCGCGCCGTGCACGCGCATGAGACGGTGGCGGCCGCGCTCGGCATCCATGTCGCCGGGCAGAAGCTCCTCGCCTTCGTCATTTCCTCGGCGCTGACCGCGATGTCGGGCGCGCTGTTCGCGTACTATCGCGGCTTCGTCTCGGTCGAGGCGTTCTCGCTGTTCCTGTCGATCCAGTATGTGGCGATGATCATCATCGGCGGTATGGGCTCGCTGCTGGGCGCGATCCTCGGCGCGGTGTTCGTCACGATCTTTCCCTATGCGATCGAAGCGGCGCTGATGCGTCTCCCCGACGCGCAGAGCTATGCCGGTGTGCTGTTCGCCGTGAATTACGCCGCGTTCGGCGTGGTGATGATCCTGTTCCTGCTGTTCGAGCCGCTCGGCCTCGTCGGCGTCTGGCGCCGGTTGCAGACCTACTTTCTGCTATGGCCGTTCAAGCACCGGCCGTTGGAGCGGGGCCGCAAATGAGCGAGGCAGATCTGCTCACGGTCGACAAGCTCGAAGTCGTTTATCACCGCGCGGTGACGGCGATTCAGGGCATCAGCCTGAAGGTTGCGCGCGGGCAGATCGTTGCCGTGCTCGGCACCAACGGCGCGGGGAAATCGACCACGCTGCGGGCAATCTCCGGATTTCTCGGCATCGACGATGCGCGGGTAACAGATGGCACGATTGTTTTCGATGGGCGGCGGATCGAGAACCGGCCGCCCAACGAGATCACACGGCTCGGCATCGCGCTGGTGCCGGAGCGCGACAAGGTTTTTCCCAATCTGACCGTGACTGAAAATCTCGCGGCACCGTTCGCCAGCAGCGGTCCGGGCGAGGATGCGATCTATGGCATTTTCCCGCGGCTCGCGGATTTGCGTGGCCGCACGGCGGGGCTTCTCTCCGGCGGCGAGCGGCAGATGCTGGCGATCGCCAGCGCGCTGATGTGCGACCCGCAACTCCTGCTGGTCGACGAATTGTCGCTCGGCCTCGCGCCCGTGGCGGTCGAGGACTTGATGCAGCGACTGCTACAGATCCGCAACGATCTCGGCATCACAATCCTGATCGTCGAGCAAAGCGCAGCGGCGGCGTTGCAGATCGCCGAATATGGCTATGTGCTGGAGAACGGCCGCGTTGTGCTCGATGGCGACGCCGAACGACTGCGCAACCACGACGACATCCGCGAATTCTATCTCGGGCAGTCGCTCAACCGCGAGCGCCGCAGCTATCGCGACGTGAAGCAATACCGCCGCAGCCGGAGGTGGTATGGCTGAACTGTCCGTCGACAATCTGCGGCTGCGGTTTGGCGGCCTGGTGGTGCTCGACGGCGTGTCGCTCGCCGTGGAGAAGGCCGAGCTGCTGGCGCTGATCGGGCCGAACGGCGCCGGCAAGACCAGCGTGTTTAATTGCATCAGCGGCATTTATCGCGGCGAGGGCGCAGTGCGCCTGCGCGGCGAGGACATCGCCGGCAAGGCGCCGCACCGCATCGCCCGGCTCGGCATCGCCCGCACGTTCCAGCATGGTGAACTATTCCCGCAGATGAGCGTGATCGACAATCTGCTGGTTGGCCGTCACGCCCGTATCGGGTATGGGCCGCTCGCCGAGATGCTGTTCCTGCCGCGCGTGCGGCTTGACGAAGTGCGCCAGCGCGAGAAGATCGAGCAGATCATTGAATTGACGGAGCTGGAGCGTTATCGCAACGCGCCGGTTGGCGGGTTGCCGTTCGGCATCCAGAAGATCGTTGGCTTCGCACGAGCGCTGGCGCTCGATTCATCGGTATTGTTGCTCGACGAGCCGTCCGCCGGTCTGAACCGCGAGGAGCGAGAAGACCTGGCGCGCTTCATCCTGCGCATCAAACACGATCTCGGCGTGGCGATGATCTGGATCGAGCATGACATGCAGATGGTGGCTGACCTCGCTGATCGCATTCATGTCCTCAACTACGGCAGAACCATCGCCGAAGGTGCGCCCTCGGCGGTGTTGAGCGACCCTCAGGTGATCGAGGCTTACGTCGGCCGGAGTTGATCGCCGGCGTCAGCCTGCGCCAGACGGTCCAGCACATGTTCCGGCGTGAACGGCTGTTCGGTCATCGTGGCGCCGAACGGCGCGAGCGCATCGTTGACCGCGGTCCAGATCGCGGCAGCCGCGCCGACGGTGCCGGCTTCGCCGACGCCGCGCGCGCCGAGTGTGGTCGTTGCGGTCGGGGTTTCCATGTGGGCGATGCGGATATCCGGCATTTCGCCCGCCATTGGTACGAGATAGTCCGCAAGACTTCCGTTCTCGAGCTGGCCATCGGCGCCGTAGATACATTGTTCGTAGAGGGCCGCGCCGATCCCTTGCACGACGCCGCTCCGAATCTGTTCGTCCACCAGCATCGGATTGATGACGCGGCCGCAGTCGTCGACCACCCAGAAATCGAGAACACGGATCGTGCCGAGCTCGGGATCGACCTCTACATGCGCAGCCTGGATACCGTTCGCCGCGATATAGGGTGTGTTGCGCGGGGCGAAGCTTTCGACCACTTCCAGATCAGGAATATCGTCGAGCGGGACGAGATGCGACCGGAAGCTGACGATGGTGGCAATATCCGCCAAACTCATCTGCGCGAGCCCGGCGGCGTTGCATACCACGCCGCCTTGAAGCTGCAGCGAGGCCGGGTCGGCCTGCAGCAGCGAACCGGCGATGGTCAGGACATTGCTCTTGAGCCGGCGCGCGGCACGCAATGTCGCTTCGCCGCCGAGCGCGATCCCGCGCGATGCCCAGGCGCCGCCGCCGAGCGGCGTCACTTGTGTATCGCCGGTGACGATCTCGATCGTGTCCGGCGCGACGCCCAGTTCCTGCGCGAGAATTTGCAGCAGTCCGGTGCGCGTGCCCTGACCTTGATCGGTGACGCTGGTGGCGCAGCGCACCCGGCCATCGGCCTCGACCGTTAGGCGGCAGGCTTCCTGCGCCGAAACGCGGACGTTCTGCGGACCGTAAAGCTGCGATCCCACGCCGGTCTGCTCGATGAATGCGGCGAAGCCGATGCCGCGATAGCATTTCTCTCCGCGTAGCTCAGTTTGCCGGCGGCGCAGGCCGTCGTAGTCCATCAACGCCAGCAGGCGGTCGTGACAGCGCCGCAGCGAGAGCTGCGACAGCACAATGCCGGCGGCGGAGCGCGCCGGTTTGTCGTCGGCATCGGCATAGTTGCGGCGGCGGAAGTCGGCCGGATCGAGGCCGATTTTGCGCGCGGCAAGATCGAGCAATTGCTCGGTGACGGTGCAGGCTAGCGGCTGGCCGACCGCGCGCAGAATGCCGCTCGGCACCTTGTTCTGGAAATAGCCACGCACCCGGCCGCGATAATGCGCGAGCTGATAGGGCGCGGCGATCATGTGCACGGCCTGCAATCCCTCGCCGGCGCTGCCACGCGGGTGTGACGCATAGGCTCCGAATCCGGACAGCACGGCAACATCCATGGCGAGCAGCTTGCCATCCGTGTCGACGGCGAGCCGCCCGCGCACCCGTGCCTCACGGGCATGATTGTCGCTGACGAAGGATTCCAGCCGGTCGGCGCAGAACTTCACCGGACGCCCGAGCAGTACGGCGATGGCGGCGACCGCCATCTCGTCGGGATAGGCACAGAGCTTCATCCCGAACGCGCCGCCCACGTCCGGCGCGACGACCCGCACCGCCGACAGCGGCAAGCCGAGTTGCGCGGAAAACACCTCGCGCATCTGGTGGGGCGCTTGGTGCGAATGCTGTATCACCAGTTCGCGGATGCGCGGGTCGAAGCTGGCGAGGATGGTGCGCGGCTCCAGTGTGACGCCGGTCTGCCGCGAGAACGTGAAATCATGCTCGACGACGGTGGCCGCGTCGCGAAATGCGGCGTCGGGGTCGCCGGTGTTGATACTATGATCGAGACCGAGGTTGTTCCGCATGCCAGATTTCACCGGCGGCGCATCCTCCGCGGCGGCGTTGTCCAGGTCAGCTATGGCCGGCAGTTCGGTCCAGTCGATTTCCACCCGTTCGCAAGCGTCTTCGGCCTGCGCGCGTGTGGTCGCGACGATGGCGACAACAGCTTCGCCCTGCCAGCAGGCTTCGTCGCGGGCAAGCGGGATTTGCTCCGGCGAGAGATGCGTCGGCAGCAAGGCGAGTCGTGTCTCCCAGGGCTTGCAGACGGCTGAGAGATCGTCGGCGGTGATGACCGCGATGACGCCGGGTGCTACCCGTGCGGCATCGCAATTCATCCTGTTGATGCGCGCATGCGGATAGGGGCTGCGCACGAAAGCGATATGGCCGACGTCGCCGGCGTCAATGTCGTCGGTATAGCGGCCTTTGCCGGCCACCAGACGCGCGGCCTCGCGGCGCGGCACGTTGCGCGGATCGTTGCGGGTCATGATCCGGCTCCGGCGCGGCGATTGGCAACAGACTCAATCGCGTCGACGATGGCGTGATAGCCGGTGCAGCGGCAGTAGTTGCCCGAGAGCGCGTCACGAATTTCCGCGCGGTTGGGTTGCCCACGCGCCAGCAATTCCGCTGCCGTCATCAGGATGCCGGACGTGCAATAGCCGCACTGCAGAGCGTTGCGGGCGACGAATTCCTGCTGCAGATCGGCGATCACGCCGGAGGCGGTCAAACCCTCCACGGTCTCGATCACCGCGCCGTCGGCCTGCACCGCGAGCATCAGGCAACTGCGGGCCGAGCGGCCGTCGAGCATCACGTTGCAGGCGCCGCATACGCCGTGCTCGCAGCCGACATGGGTGCCAGTCAGTCTCAGTTGATGACGCAGGAAATCGGCAAGATGCGTACGTGCGTCGACGTCGGCTGATACAACCGCGCCATTCAACGTCAAGGTGATGGAATGGCGCTCAGACATCTGATGACCGGACACGAGCCTGCCCGAGCATGCCGCGCAACGTGCGCTGTAGAAGCACGGCCGCTTGCTTGCGCTTGGTTTCGCCGCGGCCCTGCTGGTTATCCATCGGCTCCATGTCAGTGGTCATGGCGCGGGCGGCGTCGGTGAGGACTATGTCGGTGCTGTCCGCAGCGACGACAATATCCCGCGCGCCCGGACTGAGAAGAGGTGTGGGTTCGGAGCCGAAGAACACCACGGACAAATCGTCGAGCGCGCCCGCTATGTGTCGCGCGCGAACCGCGACGCCGACCGTGGCGAAATCGCCGTGGCGTCGGCTGAGTTCGGCAAAGCCGAATATTTCGTTTTCCCGAGCCACAGGAAACAAAACTTCGGTGATCATCTCGTCGTCGTCGCGTCCCGTCTGATACAGCCCCTGAAAGAAAGCGCGGGCAGACACGGTACGCGTCGCGCCACGCTTATTGAGGACGATCCGCGCATCGAGCGCCACGGCGACCGCGGGCATCTCCGCGGAGGGGTCGGCGAGGGCGAGGCTGCCGCAGGTGGTGCCCCGGTTGCGAACCGCCATATGTGCGACATGCGGCATCGCCAATGCGATCAGCGGGACGCGATCCGCGATCAGCGATGATTCCGCAACCTCGGCATGACGCACCAGTGCGCCGACGCGGATCGCCTCGCCGCGGTCGGCGATGCCGCGCAATGACGCGATCCGGTTGATATCGACCAGCATGCCGGGCGATGACAATCGCATGTTGAGCGTCGGCATGAGACTCTGCCCGCCGGCCAGCACCTGCGCCTCGCCGGCATGGTCGGCGAGCAGGGTTAGCGCCCCGTCGATATCGTCGGGCCGACGATAGGTGAAGATCGGCGCCTTCATCGCGGCATGCCTCGGCTTGTCACGCCGTCAGTTTGTCACGAAAGCAGTGACGATGCTCGGGAAGATGAAGATCAGGGCCATCATCAGCATCGTCAGCCAGACATAGGGAATGGCGGCGCGGTAGATCATGCCGACCGTGATGCCGGGCGGTGCGACGCCCTTGAGCACGAACAGCAACAAGCCGAACGGTGGCGTCAGCAGGCCGATCTGCATGCACAGCAGATAGAGGATACCGAACCAGACCAGATCGACGCCCATGCTGCGCAACAGTGGCATGTAGAACGGCAGCGTAATCATCATGATGCTGGTCTGGTCGATGAAGAAGCCGAGGATCAGCAGGATCGCCAGCATGCCGATCAGCACGGCGGTCGGAGGCAGGCCCGAACTTTCGATTACCGCGACGAGGCCGGCGGTCGCACCGGAGAAGCTCAGAAGCTGTGCGAAAGTGGTGGCGCCGACGATGATGAACAGCAGCGAGCCGGAAATCGAGATCGTCCCCATCAGAGACTTCCACAGATTTTCGCGGGTCAGGCTGCCGTAGCAGGCGGCGAGGATCACGGTGGCGAGCGCGCCGAGTGCGCTCGATTCGGTCGGCGTCGCCCAGCCGCTGGTCATGCTGACGACAACGATGGCGAATACGCCGATCAGCGGCACCACGGTGATGATCAGGTTGACCCATGGGTGTCCCTTGGGCGCGTTCTCGTCCTCATAGACTGGCGCGAGGGCCGGATTGAGCCAGCAGCGCAGCACCACATAGCCGATGAACAAGGCCGACAGGATTAGGCCGGGGACGATGCCGCCGACCAGCAGGCCGGAGATCGAAATGCCGGCGAGACTGCCAAGCAACACCGCAAGCCCCGAGGGCGGAATCAGGATATCGACGCCGCCGATCGCCAGGATCGGCCCCATCGCGGTTTTCGGCTCGTAGTTCCGCTTGAGCATCTGCGGCAGCAGGAGCGAACCGAGCATCGCCGTGGTGGCGATGGTTGAGCCGGAGATCGCCGAGAAGATGGTGCCGGCTACCAGCGCGACGACGGCGAGACGGCCCGGCACGCGGCGGATCACCGCATCGACTGCGTCTACCGATTTCATGGCGAGGCCGGTATGGAACAGCACCTCGCCCATCAGCACGAACAACGGGATCGGTACCAGCGAGAATTGCGCCACCGATAATTGTTCGTTGCGCACCATCTGTTCGAGGCCGGCCCATCCGCCGAAGATCAGATAGGAGCCGACGATATTGATGATGAAAAAGACGAAGGCGACCGGCAGCGCGGTCAGCAGCAGGCCGACCTTCGAGGCGAACATGATCGAGAGGATGGAAGCCCAGCTCACGGCATTTCCTCCGGCCGGATGCCCGGCACATGCTCGCTCGGTTCATGCGAAACCGGATGCGCGGTGTTCCACAGCGTCACGAACAGTTCGAGGGCTTGCAGCATCATGGCAAGCGAGGTCAGCGGGATGATCCAGTCCAGCCACCATTGCGGGAAGATCAGATCTTTGAAGATCAGCGTGCCGTTGCGCGCATTGTCGAGCATGATCGCCGTGCCAACGACGCCGGTGATGATCGAGATCAGCATGATCACGGCCAGCACGCCGAGTTCGACGTGGCGCGCGGTTTCCGGCTTCGCGCGCGACATGACGATGTCGACGCGGATATGCTCGTTGGTCCGCAGCAGATAGGGCGCGACGAAGAAGGTAGAGATGAATAGCCCGTATTCCGTCAGCTCGATCGAGCCAACGATCGACGGGAACGAAAACATCCGCAGGATCACCTCGGCGCTGATGCCCAGCGTCATCGCGGCAATCACCGCGACGGCTAGCACGCTGAGAACCCGCACCAGCCAACCGTTGAGCCAGAAGATGATCTGCATGCTGCGGATGTCTCGCGCGCCAGCCTTTATCGGCTTTTACTTGGTGAGCATGCCCTTGAGCTTATCGATATTGGCCGGGCTCAGTTTCTTCAGGTCGTCCCAGTAGACATCGACGGCCACTTTCTTGAACTCGGGCCCGAAATTCACGCTCTTGATGCCGGCTTTGGCCTGCATGTCGAGCGTCTCCTTGGTCTTGTCGGCGGTATACTGCTCGTTGGCTTTCTCAAACCAGACGACGGCATCGTCGAGCACCTTGCGCTGCGCTGCGGAGAGCGAGTCGTATTTGCCCTTGTTCATGAGAATATTGACGATCACGTTGTAGAAACCGGGATCGACGCGGACCTTGGTGAGCTTTTGCCAGCCGAAGTCGTCGATACCCCACAACGGCCAGCCATAGCCCTGCACCGTGCCGCGCTCCAGCGCGGTGTAGACTTCCGGCGCGGCAATGTTCGCGCTGGTGATGCCGTAGTGCTTGAACAGCGCGTTGTAGTTCGGCTGGCCGCGGAAGCGTTGCCCGCGCAGATCATCGATCTTCGCGACCGGCATATCCTTGGTCACATAGAGATGGAACGGCACGCCGACGCCGTAAGTCGTGAGATAGAGCGCACCGATCCGCTCGGTCGCGAGCTTGCTGAGGAAGTCGTAAGCGCCGGACTTGCGCTGTTCGGCTACCGACATGTCGGAGAGGATTTGCGCATCGCCCTCGACCATCAGACTTTTATAATAGGCCGGCGGGATCGAGGCGATGTCGAGGACACCTGTCTTCAAAGCTTGTGCCTGGCCATCGGCCGGCACCGCTTCGGGGCCGCCGACGATGCGGATCTGCAACGTGCCCTTGCCGGTTTCGTTGACGTGATCAACGAAGCGCTTGAACGGAACTCCGTAGGTGGTGGAGGGCGGCACGAACACGGCGGCCTTCAGCGTGATCTCCTGCGCCGCGGCGGCGAGGCCGGACACCAGCAGCGCGCCGACTGCGGCGGCGGCTGTGAGCCGAAGGGACTGGAGGGGGATCCGACGCGAAGCCAGCATAATCAAATCTCCTTCGGTTTAGAAAAAATACAGGCTCGCTACCATGTTATTAGTCTAAAATACCGTCAAGATACTTCATGTGCCAAAAGCGAATTTAATTTAGGCAAATATTTGCGGCGTTGCAGCAAAATGCTGCGTATGCGTCCGCGCCGCCGGTGATGAAGCTTGCGCCTCTTGGTGATGCAACGCCGTCGTCAAAAACAATTGCTATATCGCTGTTTTTGACTTCACCGGGTCGCGCTAGGCTGAGCGAAGTCGTTGTCGTGAGAGGGAAATCGCCGAATAAACTGGCGTGATGTAGCCCGGCATTCGATTTTATTTGTTCAAAACCGAAGAAGATTATATCGTGCGGATACTGTTATCGTCTTTCGATCGCTGTTTCCCGTTCCCAGTATTGGGGCATTGCCAGCCACAACGGAGACCGTCATGGGCAAGATCAGGCATATCGCCATCCAGGTACCAGATCTCGAAAAGGCCGCAGCCTTCTATCAGAACGTATTCGATCTTCAGCGCGTCAGTGCCGCCGAGAGCCCGATCGGCAATGCCGTGTCGCTGTCCGACGGTGTCGTCAATCTGACCTTGCTGCATTTCCCCGAAGGCACCAAGGGCGGCAAGGGCGGCCCCGATTGGGCCGGGCTGCATCATATCGGTTTCGTCGTCGAAGACGAGGACAAGACCGCCGACAAGATCAAGCAGAATGGCGGCGAATTCTTCATGCAGTTGCCGAAGTATCCCGGCGTGGATGCCGAGAAGAAATACAAGGATGTCAACGGCGTCGTGTTCGACGTCTCGCCGCACGACTGGCGTCAGACGAAAGAAGGATGATGCGCATCACCGCCGTCAGGGAGCGCACGGTGCAACTCGCGGCCGCCACCCGGAATGCCAGCATCGGATTTGGTGCGATGACGGCGAGTGCGCTTTGCATTGAGACTGACGGCATGCGTGATGGCCGGCCACTGGTGGGCCTCGCCTTCGATTCCATCGGACGCTACGGCCACGGCGGCTTGTTGCGGGAGCGTTTCATTCCGCGGCTGCTGGCGGCCGATCCGTCGCGCTATGACGACGGCAACGGCGGCATCGACCCACACCGCGCCTGGGATGTGGTGATGACCGACGAAAAAGCCGGTGGTCACGGCGAACGCTGCGGGGCGGTCGGCCTGATCGATGCCGCGTTATGGGATCTGGTGGCGAAACATCGTGATGAGCCGCTATGGCGTACGCTTGCGCGCGATGACGGTGTATCGGCGTCGGCCAGGATCGCGCTCTATGCCAGCGGTGGGCACTATCGCGATGCCGATGACGTTCCGGCGCTGTGCGACGATGTGAGGCGCGCGATCGGCAAGGGCCATCATCGTTTCAAGATCAAGATCGGCGGTGCCCCGCTCATGGACGACATGGCGCGTATCGATGCCGTGCTCGACATCCTGGGGCCGGGGATGACGCTCGCCGTCGACGGCAACGGCATGTTCAGCCGCGATCGGACCATGGAGTATCTCGACGCGCTCAAGGGCCGGCCGCTGGCCTGGATCGAAGAGCCGGTGCATCCGCTAGATTTCGATCTGCATCGCGAGATCGCGGCGTTGTCGCCGTTGCCGCTGGCGACTGGCGAGAATCTGTTCTCACGCGACGATGCCCGTAACCTGTTACGCCATGGTGGTCTGCGTGCGGACCGCGACCGGCTGCAGTTCGACATTTCGCTAAGTTACGGCATCGTCGAATATCGCCGCATCCTCGATGAAATGCGTGCGCAAGGCTGGGATCGCGCGCGCTGCGCGCCGCATGCCGGGCACCTGTTCGCGGCGCACGGCGTTGCCGGTCTGGGTCTCGGTCTCGCCGAAGTGGCCATGGACGATAGGAGCCTGTTCGGTCGGATTACGGCGGGTCTGCCGCTGCACGACGGCGTGGCGACCTTGCCGGATGCGCCCGGCACGGGCTTTGAGGCTTGTCCTGCTTATGCGGATATTTTCGGCGAACTCCTGAACTGATCTGCGGACGCGCGCGATAGAGCTTGGAAGTGAGGCGACCATGATGAACGGCAAGGAAGAAATGGCGGCCACGGCACCCACTGCGGCGGATATTCGCGGGTTAGTGCAACCCAACCGCGTGCACCGCCGCGCTTATGCCGATCCGGCCGTTTTCGAGTTGGAGATGGAACGGATTTTCAGCCGGCTCTGGATCTATGTGGCGCACGAAAGCCAACTCAAGAAGCCCGGCGATTTCGTCCGCACGCGGCTCGCCCATCATGAAGTGCTGGTGACCCGCAGCGATGATGGTCGCATCAACGTATTGCGCAATCGCTGCCCGCATCGCGGCGCGCGGCTGTGCATGTCCGAGCGCGGCACCAGCCGTTTGTTCAGTTGTCCGTACCACGCCTGGGTGTTCCGCCCGGACGGCTCGCTGTCGTCGGTGCCGCATCGCAAGAGCTATCCGGCCGAATTCGATCTCAACGATCCCCTCAATCAGATGCAGCGGTTCGAGCAGATCGCCGTCTATCGCGGCTTCGTGTTCGCGACGCTCAATCCGAATCCCGAGCCGCTGACGACGCATCTCGGCGAAATGACCGATGTGATCGACAATCTTGTCGATCGCGCGCCGGACGGCGAGATCGAGATGGCGGATTCCAGCTTCTCCATGGAGTATCGCGGCAACTGGAAGCTGCACATGGAGAATGCCAACGACATTTTCCATCCGAGCTTCGTACATTCCTCGTCGGTCATGCCGGCGCGCCGCGCCCCCGCCAATGCCTCGATCCTCGATCAGGATCAGACGCGGGAAATGCTGATGGCCAATGGCTTCGGCTACGAGGAATGGGAAGGCATTCAGCTCAACGGCCTCGCCGCTGGCCACACCTATATGACGAATTTCTACAACAAAGGCGTGCTGTCGAACCAGCAGACCGATCCGGTGATCGCACGCTATCGCGCGGCGCTGGCGGCGCGGCTCGGCGAGGACAAGGCCAACGCCGTTCTCGGCATGAACCGCTTCAACAACATCATCTATCCGAACCTGATCATCAACGCGCAATATCAGCAGATGCGCGTGGTGACGCCGCTCGCCGTCGATCGCTCGCTGGTGCGCATCTTCTGCTTCCGGCTCAAGGGCGCGCCCGATGAGATGTTTCACCGGTCGATCCGCTTCCTCACCACGCTGGGCTCGCCGGCATCGATGATTCTTTCCGATGACGTCGAGATGCTGGAGCGTTGTCAGCAGGGGCTGGAACGGGACGATGGCCCGTGGGTTGATTTCTCGCGTGGCCTCGGTGGCGATCGTGCAGAAGCGGCCGGCGCGGTGTCCGGCCTCGCCAGTGAGATGCCGATGCGGGTGCAGTTTCAGGCTTGGGTCAACTATCTCACGGCCGAGGCGGCATGATGCTCGACTATCAGACTCAGCGCCGAATCGAGTCGTTTTTGCACGACGAGGCGAAGTTGCTCGACGGCGGGGACTTCGAGGGATGGCTGAAACTCTACGAGCCGCAGGGCATCTACTGGATGCCGAGCCAACCCGGCCAGACCGATCCGCTCAACGTCGCGTCGATCGTCTACGAGGATCACGGCATCCTGTCGATCCGGGTACAGCGGCTGCTGGAGGAGCGGGCGCTGGTGCTGACGCCGATGCCGCGCACCACCCATCTGGTCAGCAACATCGAAGCGCGGCCCGGGGAGGACGGCGATTATACGGTCCAGGCTGCATTCGTGTGCATCGAGCATCAGGCCGACAAACAGAGGATTTACTCCGGCCGCCACACCTATCATCTTGCTCCCGCCGACGATTCGTTCCGGATCAGGCTGAAGCGGGTCGATCTGGTAAATTGCGACGGAACGCACGTGCCGATGGCGATCCCGCTCTAACAGTCCGGTTCTCTCGTGGTTCAGGTCAAAAAGAAATTCGTCCAGCAGGCGATCCTCGACAGCGCCCATGACCTGTTTTCGCAGAAGGGCTATCACGACACGACCTTGCAGGAGATCGCTGATCTCGCCGGCGTCGGGGTCAGCAGCCTCTATTCCTATTTTCCGTCGAAACTGCATCTGCTCTATGCGGTGGAGGAGCCTTGGTACAAGGAATCCTTCACCCGGCTGGAACAGCGCGTCGCCAAGCTGAAAACGCCGCGCGATAAATTGCGGGCGATCCTGCTCGGCGTCTGGCGCGATATCCCGATGGAAAATATCGGTATGGCCAACAGCCTGATCGAGGCGCTGGCGTCTGCGGATCCTAAGCAGAAAAAGCCGGCGCAACTGCTGCAATGGGCCGAAGAACGGCTGATGATCATGCTGCGCGATGCGCTGCCAGGCAAAAGCGGTGACGACGCCTATGCGGTTTTGTCGAATCTGTTCCTGATGGCCTATGACGGGTTCGTCATCAACCGCCGGCTCAACGATCTGCGCGACATCGAGCGGATGTCTGACACGCTGTGCGATATCCTGCTTGGCGCCGGAAAACCCTGAGTTTGTCTCGGTTCAGCCGTTAAAGGCGGCAATCGCGTCAGCGACGGTGACGATCTTTGCCACCGGCCGCAATCCGTCGATCGCCGCGCGGTGCAACTCCTCGGTGAAGGCGGCGCAGCCGTCCTCGATCACCGTGCAATGAAATTCCCGCACATGCGCGTCGCGAACCGACGAGGCTACGCCGCCATTGGTGACGATGCCGGTGAAGTAGAGATCCTCAATGCCGCATTTGCGCAGCACCCATTCCAGTCGCGAGGCGTGAAAGGCGGAATAGGCGATCTTCTCGACCGCGGTATCGACCGGCGTGAGTTCGTCGATCACCTGCTGCCCCCACGAACCCGGCATGAAATCGCCTTCCGCCAGAAACGGCCGCAGCGCCTTGAGATGCGGGGAGATGATCGGTTCGCCGCCGCGGCCGGGAACCAGCGTGAACAGCGTAGCGACGATCAGCACGCCGTTGTTGCGCGCGGCGGTCACCAGCGGCGCGAGCCGCGCGGGCAGCGTGGCGATCGCCGGGGCGCTCTGCCCAGCACGGCCGTAGGCGCCATTCGGATGCAGGAAATCGTTTTGCAGGTCGCCAAGGACCAGCGCGGTGCGGGCTTTGTCGGTCATGGGCGCTCCACGATCAGATTGCCGAGATCGTCCAGCCGTCCGGTGAAGCCGGGCTCGATCACGGTGGTGGCGTCCGGCTGTTCGAGGATCGCCGGGCCTTCGATTACGCTCCCGGCCGGCAGATCGAGCCGGGACCAGATCTGCGTCTCGTGCACACCGCCGTCGAACCACACCGGGCGGGACGGTCGTCGCGCGCTCTCAAGGGAAGCGGTCGCTGGTGGAGCGAAGATCGAGAAATCGAACGATGGTCGGCGCCCGATGGCGGCGACCCGCATCGCCGCGATCCGCACCGGGAGACCTGTCAGCAGCCGGCTGAACGACGCGCGATAGGAGGTCTCGAACGCGGCCCGGATCGCCTCGCGCGTGACATCGCCTGAATCCGGCAGCGCGACCGGTGCGCGAACGGTGTGTGTCTGGCCGAGATAGTGGACGTCGAATTCATGCACCACGTCGATGCGTTCGACCGGAATGCCGGAGGTTTCGACGACGTTAGCAGCTTCCGATGCGGCGTCGCGCATACGCGCGGTCAATGCTACCGCATCAAGTGTATCGAGCATCAGGTTGAGCGTTTGCACGCTGTCGTGGCGGACATCGGCCAACACGCAGCCGATCGCCGAGGTGTTGCCGGGGAAGCGCGGCACCAGCGCGCATTTCAGTCCGACCTGCCGGATCAGCGCGCAGACATGCAGCGCGCCACCACCGCCGAACGGCATGGCGATGAACTTCGCCGGGTCGTGGCCGCGCTCGATCGAGACGAGCCGGATCGCGCCGGCCATGCGCGCCTCCGCCACCTGCAGGATCGCGGCGGCGGCCGCTTCGGCGTCGATCCTCAGCGGCGTGCCGACATGTTCCACGATCGCCGCGCGCGCGGCGGTCACGTCGAGAGATTTCAGCTCTCCGCCGATCGGCCGCGTCGCGTTGATGCGGCCAAGCACGACCTGTGCGTCGGTCAAGGTCGGGCGCGTGTTGCCCTGGCCATAGCAGACCGGGCCGGGGACCGACCCGGCGCTTTCCGGCCCGACTTGCAACAGACCGCTGCGGTCGACCGAGGCGATTGAC
>JAHBZF010000003.1 GCA_019635575.1 Pseudolabrys sp.
CTCATCCTCAACTCGCCGGCCAATCCGACGGGCGGCGTCACGCCGAAGGCGGAGATCGACAGGCTGGTCGCGGGCCTGGAAAAGTGGCCGGACGTCTGTGTGATGTCGGACGAGATTTACGACCACATGACTTATGACGGCGAGCGTCACATCACGTTGCTCTCGTATCCGTCGATCCGCGACCGGCTGATCCTGCTCAACGGCTGGTCGAAGACCTATGCCATGACCGGCTGGCGGCTCGGCTATGCGGTGTTTCCGGGCAAGCTTTACGATTATGCGCGCAAGCTCTCGGTCAATCTGCACTCCTGCGTCAATGCCTCGGCGCAATATGCCGGCCTTGCCGCGCTGCAAGGGCCGCAGGATGCGGTCGCGCGCATGATCTCCGAGTTTGATGCGCGGCGGAAACTGGTGGTCGAGGGCCTGAACAGGCTGCCCGGCGTGTCGTGCATCACGCCAAAAGGAGCGTTCTATGCGTTCCCGAATATCGGCCGGACCGGCTGGAAGGCGAAGGCGCTGGCATCCGCGCTGCTCGACGACACTGGTGTTGCGGTGATCGGCGGGCCGGATTTCGGCATTCTCGGGGAAGGCTATCTGCGGCTGTCCTACGCCAACTCCGCCGACAATATCCGCAAGGCGCTGCAGCGCATGCGCGACTTCCTGTCGAGCCGCAAAGCGATGTGACGCCTTGCACAGTCAGCGCGGCGGAAAGCGAGGTCCGTCCTTGGGTGTCGACCTGTCATCCGATTTCCCCGCGTCGGCTTCGTCCGATGGCGGGCCGGGCTCGTCTTCGCGCACCGGTGACGGCGGCGCCGGCGGCGTGCTCGGCGCCATTTCGTAGATCACCCGCGCCGGGCCTGGTTTCGGGATCTTCACACCCTTGCCGGCGAGCTGGTCCCACAACGCGAGCAGCACGTCGCTCTTGACGTTGGTGATGCCGCCGGCCGGATCTGCGATCCAGAACCACAGTTCGTATTCGATCGAGGCCGATCCGAACGAACTCAGCATGCAGAGCGGAGCCGGCTTCTTGATGACGCGAGCGACGCTCAGGGCCGCATCGACGGCCGCGCTTTGCGCCTCGCGCGGGTCGCTGTCATAGGTCGAGTTGAATGTCACCGATAAGCGCACGAGATCGCTGGAATAGGTCCAGTTGGCGACGCGTTGAGTGATGAAGTCTTCGTTGGGGATCAGATATTCGCGGCCGTCTCGGGTATCGACCGAGGTATAGCGCGCGCCCATATTGCTGACCCGGCCGAAATGGTCGCCGACCGAGATGATATCGCCCGGCTTCACCGATTTGTCGGCGAGCAGGATGATGCCGCTGACCAGGTTCGACACGATCTTCTGCAAACCGAAGCCGAGACCGACGCCGACTGCGCCGGAGAACAGCGCCAGCACCGAGAGGTCGATGCCCATCGAGCTCAGAACGACGATGACGGTCAGCGTCATCAGCGCGATGCGGACCAGCTTGCTGATCAATACCTGGATCGAGGGCGTCAGGCTGGAGACCGCATGCAGCCGCCGGTCGAGGAAATTGCTGATGGCGTTGCTCGCCCACAGTGCCACCGCCAGCAGCACGGTGGTTTTCACCACCAAGAGCGGCGTGATGCGTAGACCGCCGACCACGATCGCCATGGAATCGAGGCTGTTCGTCACCGGCTCGAGCAATTGCAGGATGCTCAATGCCGCGATCGTCCAGGCCGATACGGCGACGACGCGGTTGACGAACTGGTTGTGAATGACGCTGGCAAGGATGTTGATCATCACCCATGCCGTGGTCAGGCCGATGCCGACCCGCAGCAGATAGGTTCTGGCCTCGAACACGTCGGTGCGCAGCGCCGCCCGCATCGCCACCAGCACGATGATGAAGGCAATGACGGCGAGATGATTGACGATCGCGCGAATAATCAGGCGCAGGAACGGCGGCCACTTCGCCGTCAGTGTCATGAGATCGGTGTGCTTGCGCAGCGCCGCGGCAATTGCCAGTGCGATGACCACCGCAAGGCCGATCAGGCCGAGCTGGATCGGCAGCCACATCGAGGTCAGCTCGGTGCGCAATGTCGCCTGGGCCGCGTGGACCAGCGATGACAAGGCCTCGTTGAGATCGGAAAAATCCATCGTGCGGCCCCGTGGCGCAGATCAGACAATGATTGATTCGGCCTGTCGATGCACGGCCGGGCGAACAATAGGGGCCGTCCTCGCCGGTCAATGCGGCATGGACATGGCGATGCGGAATGGCGGTTCGGGAATGGTAGCGCAGGAATGCCTGGCCGATGGCTAGCGCCTGACCACGAACTGGAAGCCGATCATGACGATGATGAGGCCAACGACCTGCGCCATGCTGGGGACGATCCCGAGTGCCAGATAGCCGATCAGCAGCGAGAAGCCGGGGACCAGCGCGGTGAAAGTCCCGGCGCGTCCGGCGCCGAGCAGCACCACAGCGCGGCCGAACAGATAGATCGGCGGGACACCGGCACAGAGACCCTGGACCACCGCCTGGGTCAGATTCTCCTGCCAGCCGAGCGCGATCAGATGCTGGTAGCCGGCGATCAGTAGATAGGCCGGCACGAACAGCAGCACCGACAGGCAGCCGACCACCAGCGCGCCCTGCATGCCCGGCACGCGCCAGTGCCGCAGCAGCGTGCCGAAGATCGCCCATGACAGGCCGGCGCTGACGAACAGCAGATCACCGCCGATGCCGTGCGGGCCGATGGTGGTGATCGCCTCGATGCCGAACACGATCAACCCGGCAACGATGATGAGCGCGCCCGCGATCCGCCATGGCGACAGGCGCTCGCCGAGGAACAGGCTTGCCAGCAGCAGGCCGCTCAAGGTCGCGCAGGCCGGCTGGATCACCGTGCCGTGGCCGAGCGGCACCAGGATGAAGCCGCTGTAGGCGAGCATCGACTGCGGCGGTCCGGCGAATACTGTCAGCGTCAGGCCACGCAGCCAGCCGACACCGGCCAGATCGCGCAGTCCCGCCCGCATCACGAATGGCAGCATTGCCAGCCCGCTCCAGGCGAAGCGGTGAACGATCAGGTCCGCCGGATGAAATCCGATCTCAATGCCGTGCTTGGCCCAGACGAAGCCGACCGCCCAGCCGAGCGCGGCCAGCCCGCCATACAGCAGGCCGAGCAGCAGATCGGAACGCGATGGCGTGGGCGCGAGTGACAAGCCGGACCGCAATATGGGTTGAGCGGGGTGACGACCTGTCGGCTGATACTCTAGGATCGCGGTTTGGTCCAATCCGCTGAGGCGAAGGCTGCCTCGCCGGAATGCATATCGGAATTTTGATCATGGCAAGTTCCCGCAAGGTCATCATCACCTGCGCCGTTACCGGCGCGATCCACACGCCGACCATGTCGCCCTATCTGCCGGTGACGCCGGACGAGATCGCCGACGCGGCGATCGGCGCGGCCGAGGCCGGCGCCGCCATCGTCCATCTGCATGCGCGCGATCCCAAGACCGGGCGGCCGGATCAGACGCCGGAAGCCTTCGCCCGCTTCCTGCCGCGCATCAAGCAGCAGTCGAATGTGGTGATCAATCTCACCTCCGGCGGCTCGCCGACCATGACCGTCGACGAGCGCGTCCGCCCGGCGGCCACATTCAAGCCGGAGGTGGCGAGCCTGAACATGGGTTCGATCAACTTCGCGCTGTTCCCGATGCTCAATCGCTACAAGGAGTTCAAATACGACTGGGAGCAGCCGTATCTGGAAGGCACCAAGGATCTGATCTTCCGCAACACCTTCAAGGATATCGAATTCGTGTTGCGCACCTGCATGGACAACGAGACTCGCTTTGAGTTCGAGTGCTACGACATCGGCCATCTCTATAACCTCGCGCATTTCCTCGAGCGCGGTCTGGTCAAGCCGCCGCTGTTCGTGCAGTCGGTGTTCGGCATTCTCGGCGGCATCGGCACGCATCCGGAGGACGTGATGATGATGAAGCGCACGGCGGACCGGTTGCTCGGCCCGGAGAACTATCGCTGGTCGGTGTTGGGCGCCGGCCGCGCGCAGATGCCGATCGCGGCGCAGGCCGCGGCGATGGGTGGCAATGTCCGCGTCGGTCTTGAAGACTCGCTGTGGATCGGCCCCGGCAAGCTCGCCGAGTCGAACGCGCAGCAGGTCACGAATGTCCGCAAGATCATCGAGGGCCTCGGCCTCGATGTGGCGACGCCCGACGAGGCGCGCGATATCCTCAAGCTCAAAGGCGGCGACAAGGTCAATTTCTAGCGATTGGTTTCTGCGGCCTGTCCGGCTGGCGGATCAGCATGGCAGCCGCTTTCGGCTGCCATGTCGCATCGCGCATGCGCGACATCGCCACGCTGTCACGCGGCGCGGATATCGTTACAGTGCGACGATTAGCCCGATTGAACGCGTTGCGGTCGCGCACGCAGGAAACATGACTGGATGCCGCATCACACCCCGCTGATCTCCACCATCGTTCTCGGGCTCGTCCTCGCCTTCGTCCTGGCGGCGGTGGCGCAGCGTTTCCGGATATCGCCGCTGGTCGGTTATCTGCTGGCGGGGGTCATCATCGGGCCGGCGACGCCGGGCTTCGTCGCCGATCAGCAGCTCGCTAACGAACTGGCCGAAATCGGCGTCATCCTGCTGATGTTCGGCGTCGGCCTACATTTTTCGCTCAAGGATCTGTGGTCGGTGCGCGCCATTGCCTTGCCTGGCGCGGTGGCGCAGATCGCGGCCGCCACCGTACTGGGCTGGGGGCTCGGCGTGCTGCTCGGCTGGGACAACGCCGCCGGCCTGATGTTCGGCCTGACGCTCTCGACCGCGAGCACCGTGGTGCTGCTGCGCGCGATGCAGGAGCGGCGGCTGATCGAGACCGAGCGCGGCCGCATTGCCGTCGGCTGGCTGATCGTCGAGGACATCGCCATGGTGCTGACCCTGGTGATGCTGCCGGCGCTCGCGCCGATCATCAAGTCCGGTGCGGCCTCCGGCGCGTCGACCATGGATCTGCTCGAGCCGTTACTGATTACGCTCGGCAAGGTGGCCGCCTTCGTCGTGCTGATGCTGGTGGCGGGCCGCCGGGTCGTCCCCTGGCTGCTGCATGCGATGGCGCATACCGGTTCGCGTGAACTGTTCCGGCTGTCGGTTTTGGCGATCGCGCTCGGCGTCGCTTATTTCGCCACGTCGCTGTTCGGCGTGTCGTTCGCTCTCGGTGCGTTCTTCGCCGGCATGGTGATGAGCGAATCCGAACTCAGCCAGCGCGCCGCCAACGAGACGCTGCCGCTGCGCGATGCGTTCGCCGTGCTGTTCTTCGTATCGGTCGGCATGCTGTTCGACCCGATGATCATCCTGCGCGAGCCGCTGCCGATGCTGGCGACGGTGCTGATCATCGTGTTCGGCAAGTCGATCGCCGCGTTCCTGATCGTGCGACTGTTCCGGCGGCCGACCGCGACGGCGCTGACGATCTCAGCGAGCCTCGCGCAGATCGGCGAATTCTCCTTCATCCTCGCCGGTCTCGGCGTCAGCCTCGGGCTGCTGCCGGAGCGCGGCCGCGACCTCATCCTCGGTGGCGCGATCCTGTCGATCCTGCTCAATCCGCTCACCTTCGCGGTGCTGGATCGCTGGCTGGCCAAGGCCAAGGTGGCGGTGTCTCCCGAACCGGCGGCTGATCCGTCCGCCCCGGCCGAACCGGCCGCCGCGGCTCCATCGCCGACGCGCGAGCCGATCCCGATGACGGTACTGACCGACCATCTGGTGCTGGTCGGTCACGGCCGGGTCGGCCGCTTCATCACTGCGGCACTCGCGCCGCAAAACTGCCCGGTGCTGATCGTCGAGCACAACGGCGACGTGGTGGCGAAGCTGCAGGCCGAGGGCAAGGCGGCGATTGCCGGCAATGCCGCCGATCCCGAACTGCTCGCCGCCACCAATCTGCCGGCCGCGCGCTGCCTGATCGTGGCGATCCCCGATGCCTTTGAAAGCGGCAACGTCGTGCAACAGGCGCGGCAGATCAATCCGGGCCTGACCATCATCGCCCGCGCCCATTCCGACGAGGAGATCGAGCATCTGCGCAGGCACGGTGCAACCGCGGTGGTGATGGGCGAGAACGAGATCGCCCGGGCGATGCTGCAACTCATTCCGGCGGCTCCGCCGGCGTCGCCTGCGCCGGCCACGGCGGCCTAGCGGCGCCGGCGCCACGCGCCGCCGGAAATTTCGCGAAATCTCGCAAAAATCTCGCAGGTGCAGCGATTAACCGTTGCCGTGCGGCGAATCAGAACCTCCTAATAGCGATGGAGGTTCACGCCGCATGGGCTCGCTCGACACGGTCAGTCTGGGAATTCTGTTCAGCAGCCTGCTGGTCCTGGCTGGCATCATGTCGAGCCTGATTGCCATGCGGTTCGGCGCCCCGTTGTTGCTCGTGTTCCTGATGGTCGGCATGCTGGCCGGCGAGGGTGGTCCCGGCGGGCTGAAATTCAATGACGTCAGCACCGCCTATACGGTCGGCTCGGTGGCGCTGGCGCTGATCCTGTTCGACGGCGGCCTGCGCACCCGCGTCGCCATTTTCCGCAGCGTGCTGGCGCCGGCGGGCATGCTCGCGACCATCGGTGTCCTGATCACCGCGACGCTGACGGCGCCGGTCGCCGTCCTGCTGCTGGATCTGTCCTGGCTCGAGGGCCTGCTGATCGGCTCGGTGATCGCCTCGACCGACGCGGCGGCGGTGTTCTTCCTGATCCATGCCCGTGGCCTGAGGCTGCGCCCGCGCGTCGGCGCGACGCTCGAGGTCGAATCCGGCGCCAACGATCCGTTCGCGGTGTTCCTGACCATCGTGCTGATCCAGTTGCTGCTCGGCACCCACCAGAGCGCGGGCGACATGGCGCTGTCGCTGCTGCGCGAGGCGGTGGTCGGCGGCATCGCCGGCTTGCTCGGCGGCCGGGCGATCGTGTTCGTCCTGAACCGGCTCAGTCTCGCGCAGGGCCTGCATGCGCCGTTTGTCGCCGTCGGCGCGCTGGTGATCTTCGGCCTGACGCAGACGGTGCACGCCTCGGGCTTCCTTGCGGTCTATCTCGCCGGTCTGGTGGTCGGCAATCAGGCGACGCGCGCGCACAATTCGGTGGTGGTGTTTCTCGACGCCGCGACCTGGCTGGCGCAGATCGTGATGTTCATGCTGCTCGGCCTCCTGGTGTGGCCGCAGCGGCTGATGGACAGCGTGTTGCCGGCGCTCGGCGTCGCGCTGACGCTGATGTTCATCGCCCGTCCGGCGGCGGTGTTTTTGTGCCTGTGGCCGTTCCGGTTCTCGACGCGCGACAAACTGTTCGTGTCGTGGGTCGGCTTGCGCGGCGCGGTCGGCATCTTCCTCGCCTCGATCCCGATGCTGGTCGGCTTGCCGAAGGCTTATCTCTATTTCGACGTCGCCTTCGTCGTCGTCGCCATCTCGCTCCTGGTGCAGGGCTGGACCATTGCCGTGGCGGCAAAGCGTTTTCAGGTGGCCTTGCCGCGCTCCGACCGGCAACAGCGCCGGATCGAACTTGATCTGCCCGGCCAGCTCGACAAGGAGCTGGTCGGGTATGCCATCGCCGAGAACTCGCCGTATCTGCGCCGCCGCCTCATTCCGTCATGGGCCAAGCCGACCCTGGTGGTGCGCGACGAACAGATCTTCACGCCGGAGGAAGCCGACGGCGTGCGCGCCGGGGACTATGTCTATCTGCTGGCACCGCCGGAGCGCGCGCAGGCGCTCGACCGCTACTTCGTCAATATGCCGCTGCCGAAGCCGGACCCGGCGCTGCTGTCCGACTTCTTCGTGCCCGGTGATGCGACGCTGGGTGCGCTGGCCGATATCTACGATCTGCGGCTGGCCGACGCGCATGCCAACGTGACGCTGGCCGATCACTTCGCCAATGAATTGAAGCGGCCGGCGAAGCAGGGCGACATCGTCCGGCTCGGCCCGATTGCGCTGCTGGCGCATGCGGTGAAGGACGGTCGCGTCACCACCATCGGTCTGCGGCTGTCCGATCCCGACGAGAAGCCGGCGTCGGCCAAGGTCATGGCGAAGACGGTTGCGCGATCGTTGGCGCAGCGCGCGCGCAAATATGTCCTAGACCGGCCGTAGCGGCACCGGCATCACGCCGTCGCCGCTGTCGACCTGCGCGACCGCGATGCCGAACACGTCGGCGAGCCGCGCGTCGCTCAAGGCTTCGCGCGGTGCGGCATCGGCGACGATCCGGCCGCGCTGCATCACCAGCACGCGATCGGCGAAGCGCGCGGCGAGGCCGAGATCGTGGATGATCGCCAGCACCGCGCCGCCGCGCCGGGCGATGCCGCGCAAAAGGTCCATCACCACAAGCTGATGCCGCGGATCGAGCGAGGCGGTCGGCTCGTCGGCGAACAGGATATCGGCTTCGGTCGCGAGCACGCGCGCCAGCGCGACGCGCGCGCGTTCGCCGCCGGATAAGGTCGTGACGATGCGCTCCGCGAGATCCTCGATCTGCGCCGCCGCCAACGCGTGCGCGACGGCGGCACGATCCGTGCCGGTGAGCGGCGAGAACGGATCGGCATGCGGATGCCGGCCGAGCGCCACCACGGCGGCGACGTCGAGCGGCCAGTGGAACACATTGCCCTGCGGCAGATAGGCGATGCTGCGGGCGCGCTCGCGCAGCGTGAAGTCCGCGAGCGGACGATCCTTGAGCCGGATGCTGCCGTTCGCCGGCAACAGGCCGGCGAGCGCGCGCATCAGCGTCGTTTTGCCGGCGCCATTCGGCCCGACCAGCGCGGTAAGCTCACCGGGCTTGAGTGTCACCGACGCGTCGCTGACGATGGCGCGGCCATGCAGCACCACATCGACCCGCTCGGCGCGCAGCATGGTCATGACGCAGACCCCTGCAGCGCGCGGCGTTCGGCGAAGATCATCACCAGGAAGAACGGCACGCCAATCAGCGCGGTGACGACGCCAAGCTTGATCTCCACCGGGCCGGGAACGAGCCGCACGGCGATGTCGGCCGCGAGCAGCAGCGCCGCGCCGGCCAGTGCGCCGGGCAGCATCACCCGCGCGGGATCGGAGCCGACCGCGCGGCGCACCAGATGCGGCGCCACCAGTCCGACAAAGCCGATGGCGCCGACCACGGCGACGGCCGCGCCGACGCCGAGCGCCACGCCGATGACGACGCGCAGCCGCACCATGTCGACATTGACGCCGAGCGAGGTCGCGGCGTCCTCGCCGAGCGTCAGCGCGCGAAAGGCGCGGGCGTTGAGCGCCATCAGCACGCAGCCGATCGCGAGGAACGGCGTCGCGAGATAGAGATGCTCGCTGCTGCGATCCTGCAAGGAGCCGAGCAGCCAGAACGCGATCTCGATCGCCGCGAACGGATTGGGCGCGAGATTGAGCGCCAGCGCGGTCGCGGCGCCGGCGAAGCTCGCCAGCGCGAGGCCGGCGAGCAGCGTCACCGTCAGGCTGGCGCGGCGCCCGGCGATGGCGACCAGACCGCCGATCGAGACCAGCGCTCCGGCGATGGCCGCGAACGGCACCGCGAACGAGGTCGCTGGAAAGAAGCCGAAGGCGATGACGAACGAGGCAGCCGCCGCTGCCGCCTGCGGCGCGCCGAACAAAGCGGGCTCAGCCAGCGGATTGCGCACCAGCCCCTGCAGCGCCGCGCCGGACAGGCCGAGCGTGCCGCCGATCGCCAGCGCCAGCAGCGTGCGCGGCAGGCGGATCTCGCGCACGATCAGCCCCGGCACGCCGTCACCGGTCATCAGCGCGTCGAACACCGTGCGCGGCGACAGGGCGGCCGGGCCGATCGCCAGCGACGCCAGCGCCAGCGCCAGCAGCAGCGCCACCAGCGCCAGATTGAGCCTGAGGTCGGGAAACCGGGTCATCGCCCGCTTTCCTACAGGGTCCGCGCGACGGCTCCAATGGTGTCGTTTGGCAGGGCATCGCCGTTGGCATTTGGACTTCCCAGGTGGCGACCGATACAACGAACCATGCGCTTTGCTGCGATCCTGATGATGGTGTTGTGGTCGGCCCCCTTGGCTCACGCCTCGCCGCCGAAACGCATCGTCTCATTCAATCTGTGCGGCGACCAGCTTGCCGTGGCGCTGGCCGATCCGGAACAGATCGTCGCGCTGTCGCCCTATGCGACCGATCCGGCGGTGTCGGCGGTGGCGGATCAGGCGAAGCGCTTTCCGCAGCTCGACTGGCGCGCCGAGGGCACGCTAACGCTGCATCCCGATCTCGTTCTGGTCGGCACCGACGACCGCGGCACCACGCAGCGCATGCTGCGGCGCTTTGGCGTGCCGAATTATGAAGTGCAACTCGTCACCGATCTCGATGCCGCCCGCCGGCAGATCGTGGAGTTCGCGGCGCTGGTCGGTCATCCCGAACGCGGGACGGCGCTGGTCGCCGCGCTCGATGCGGCCGAGCGCAAGCTTGCCGCCGCGCCGCGTCCGCCGTTCCGTACGGCGCTGATCGTCGAGCGCAATGGCTACACGCAGGGATCGAACAGTCTGGTGGCGGCGCTGGTGGCGAAAGCCGGCCTGCATCCGCCGCCCGGCGCGCCGGGCGGTTATGGCGGCTACATGCCGCTCGAGCGCATTCTCATGCTCAAGCCCGACGTGCTGGTGCTGCGCGATCCGCCGCGCGCCGTGACCGATCAGGGCGCGCTGACGCTGTTGCATCCGGCAGTGCAGGCGCTCTATCCGCCGGCGCGGCAGATCGCGCTGCCGACGCGCTTGAGCTTTTGTGGTGGCCCGGCACTGGTCGCAGCGCTCGATTATCTCGCCGACGAGATGACGCGGTTGGCGAAATAGAACGTTTTCAAGCGAAGTGGTTTCCGGTTCGCATGAAGAAAACGCGGTAAATCAAAAGGCTCTTCAGCCGAGCAATTCCACGCCGCCCGCCGCGGCCACGCGTCCGCCGTCGAGCCGCACCACATGATCGGCGATGCGCCGCACCTCGTCGGGTTGATGGCTGACATAGATCATCGGCAGCTTCTCGGCGCGCAGCCGTTCGAGATAGGGCAGGATCTCCGCCTTGCGGGCGGCGTCGAGCGAGGCGAGCGGTTCGTCGAGCACCAGGAGGCGCGGCTTCGACAAGAGCGCGCGCCCGATGGCGACGCGCTGGCGTTCGCCGCCGGAGAGTTTTCCCGGCCGCCGCGTCAGCAGATTGCCGAGATCGAGCATGGCGACGATGCGCTCGTGATCGTTGTCGTCGCGCGCGAGCCCGTTCATGCGCCGGCCGTAATCGAGATTGCGCGCCACGCTCATATGCGGAAACAGCCGGCCTTCCTGAAACACATAGCCGACGCGGCGTTTGTGCGCCGGCACGTCGATCCGCCGCGCACTGTCGAACAGCACGTCGCCGTCGATGGCGATGCGGCCGCTGTCCGGCTTCACCAGTCCCGCAATGAGATTGGCGACGGTGGTCTTGCCGGAACCGGACGGCCCGAACAGCGCGATAGTGCCGTCGCCGGAGAATGTTGCGTCCAGCGCGAAGTTTGGCAGGGCTCGTTTGATGGCGACGGTGAGCATTGTCACTCCCCGTGAAACCGCTGGCCGGCGCGGCGCGACAGCCATTCGGAGGCGACGAGAGCAATGAGGGCGATGACGATGGAGACGAGCACGAGCCGGCCCGCTGCGGCGTCGCCGTCGGGAATCTGCGTCAGCGTGTAGATCGCGGCGGAGATAGTCTGCGTCTCGCCGGGAATGTTGGAGACGAAGGTGATGGTCGCGCCGAATTCGCCGAGCGCCTTGGCGAAGCCGAGCAGCGTGCCGGCGATCAGGCCCGGCACCGCAAGCGGCAGCGACACGGTGAGGAACACCTTGAACGGGCTGGCGCCGAGCGTCCACGCGGCGTCCTCCAGCTTGCGGTCGATGCTTTCGAACGACAGCCGCAGCGGCCGCACCAGCAGTGGAAACGACATGACCGCGCAGGCGAGCGCCGCGCCGGTCCAGCGGAACGCGAAGACGATGCCGATCTCGGCCAGCCACGAACCGATGAAGCCCTTGCGGCCGAATGCGATCAGCAACAGATAGCCGGTGACGACGGGTGGCAACACCAGCGGCAGATGAATCACGCCGTCGAGCAGACCCTTGCCCCAGAAATTCTTGCGCGCCAGCAGCCATGCGACGGCGATGCCGAACGGCAGCGAGCACGCGGTCGCAACCACGGCGATCCGCAGCGACAGATGGATCGCAGTCCATTCCTCGGGCGTCAGATCAAACATATGTGCGCTTTATCTCGGAGGATCGCGGCGGGCAGAACCGGCCGCGGCGATGTGGCTCGGAGTCCACATCGCCGCGATCCAGCCCGGTGTGCGATCAGGACCCTTTCACGCCGGGTTTGGCCAGGAAGGTGAAGCCGTAACGTTCGAGGATTGCCTTCGCCGTGTCGGAGCGCAGGAAGGCGAGATACTTTTCCGCGTCCGGCTTGGCATTCACGGTCGAGCCGGCAGGGTAGATCACCGGCGGATAGGACTCTTGCGGGAACGCCGCAACGATCTTCACGTTTGAATCCACTTTGGCGTCGGTCTCGTAGACGATGCCGAGCGGTGCCTCGCCGCGACCGACCAGCGCGAGCGCGGCGCGCACGTTTTCCGCCATCGCCATGTGCGACTCGGCTTTATCCCAGACGCCGAGTTTCTCCAGGGCCGCCTTGGCATACTTTCCGACGGGCACGGCGCGCACGTCGCCGGTGGCGATACGGCCGCCGCCGGCGGCGCCGACGATGTCGAAGCCGGGCGCGATCTTCACCTCATTCGTCTTGGAATCCTTCGGCGCGATCAGCACCAGCCGGTTGCCGAGCAACTGGAAGTCGCTGCCGGGTTTGATCGCCTTTTTCTCGATACCGTATTTCATCCAGTCGAGGTCGGCGGAGATGAACACATCCGCCGGCGCGCCGGCCTCGATCTGTTTGATCAGCGCCGAGGACGCGGCGTAGCTCGCCGTGACCTTGACCTTCTCCTTCTCGGTGAAAGCCTTGTTCACGTCGTCGAGCGCGTTCTTCATCGACGCGGCGGCGAACACGGTCAGCGTGTCCTGTGCCTGGGCCGGCAGCGGCGACAGGACGGCAGCGGCGGTCAGGGTGGCCGTCGCGGCCAAAAGAGCGATGAAACGGGTTTTTAAAGAGCTTTTCACGGCGGTTCTCCAGCCAAAACCCCGCACACGCGCCGACAGGCCCGCGAGCCGGGTTGGTTCTTGTTGTGATGTGCGCCGGAACCGCCGTTCCGTCTTCATGGCGCGCGCCCAGCGCGCCATCGGCCTCGGATGCACCTTCCGTGCGCCCTTGGTCCTTTGCACACTACCAACCGGAATACGCCGAGGTAAAGTCGGGCAGGGACAGGAAACGCGCGGCAAAAAATGGCGCAGAGTGCGGCGGAGACCCCGGTCGAGGGCGAATTCGACACCATCATCGTCGGCGCGGGCTCGGCCGGTTGTGTGCTGGCCAACCGGCTGTCGGCCGACCCCGGCCGCCGCGTGCTGATCCTCGAAGCCGGCGGCCGCGACAACTGGATCTGGTTTCACATACCGGTCGGCTATCTGTTCGCCATCGGCAATCCGCGCGCCGACTGGATGTTCAAGACCGAGCCGGAGCCGGGCCTCAACGGCCGCAGTCTCGGCTATCCGCGCGGCAAGGTGATCGGCGGCTCGTCGGCGATCAACGGCATGATCTATATGCGCGGGCAGGCGGCGGACTACGACCACTGGCGACAACTCGGTCTGCCGGGCTGGTCGTGGGACGACGTGCTGCCGTATTTCAAGAAGCACGAGAACAATTTTCTCGGTACCGGCGATTATCACGCCGCAGGTGGCGAATGGCGCGTCGAGGAACAGCGGCTGCGCTGGGATTTGCTCGATGCCTTTCGCAAGGCCGCCATTGAAGCCGGCATTCCGCCGACCGGCGATTTCAACACCGGCGACAACGAGGGCGTCGGCTATTTCCACGTCAATCAGCGACGCGGCCGGCGCTGGTCGGCGGCGCGAGGCTTCCTCAAGCCGGTGCTGCACCGGGCGAATTTGAAACTGGAAACCGGCTGTCTTGCCGAAAGCCTGATCCTCGATGGCACGCGCGTCACCGGCGTCCGCTGGCGGCAGGATGGCGTGACGCGCAGCGCGCGGTGTCGCGGCGAGGTGATTTTGGCGGCTGGCGCGATCGGCTCGCCGCATCTGATGATGTTGTCGGGCATCGGCGCCGCCGCCGATCTCGCCGCGCATGGCATCACGCCGGTCGCCGATCGTCCGGGCGTCGGCGCCAATCTGCAGGACCATCTGCAACTGCGCACGATCTACAAGGTCAAGGGCGCGCGCACGCTGAACACCGATTATGCGCGGCTGATCGGCAAGCTCGGGATGGGGATGGATTATGTGTTCCGTCGCCGCGGCGCGCTGACCATGGCGCCGTCGCAGCTCGGCCTGTTCACGCGGTCGAACCCGCGCTACGACCGCGCCAACATCCAGTATCACGTGCAGCCGCTGTCGCTGGAAAAGTTCGGCGATCCGTTGCACGCGTTCCCGGCGTTCACCGCGAGCGTCGCCAATCTGCGGCCGACCAGCCGCGGCGCGATCACGCTGAAATCGTCCGATCCGGCGCAGGCGCCCGCGATCCAGCCGAATTATCTGGCGACGCCGGAAGACAGACAGGTTGCCGCCGACTCGCTGCGCATCACGCGCCGTATCGTCGCGCAGCCGGCGCTCGCGTCATACCGCCCGCAGGAATATCTGCCGGGCGACAGCATCGGCGACGACGAGGCTTCACTGGCGAAGGCGGCGGGCGATATCGGCACGACGATCTTCCATCCGGTTGGCACCGCGCGCATGGGCCGCGCCGACGATGCGAACGCCGTCACCGATGCGCGGCTGCGCGTCATCGGCGTCGACGGCTTGCGGGTGATCGACGCCTCGGTGATGCCGGTGATCACCTCCGGCAACACCAATTCGCCGACCATCATGATCGCCGAGAAGGGCGCGGCGATGGTGCTGGAGGATGCGAAGTAAAGACCCGCCTCTCTGTGTATAAGAGAGTATGCGAATCCTCTCAACCGTTCGTCCCCGCGAAAGCGGGGACCCACGCTTGGGGAGCCGAGATGATGGCGTTTTATGTTTATATTCTAGCGAGTGAGCGAAACGGTACGCTCTATATCGGTATGACCGATAGTCTCGTGAAACGGATTTGGGAGCACCGCACAGGCGCCGTTGCGAGCTTCACAAAGCTATACAACGTCTAGCAACTCGTTTGGTACGAGCAGCACGCTTCCCGTGATGCCGCTCTGTTGCGAGAACGGCAGCTCAAGAAATGGAGGCGCGCTTGGAAACTCACGCTCGTTGCCGAGAGCAATCCTTTGTGGCGTGACCTTTGGGACGAGATCAATCTCTGACAGCTCAATACCTGCAAGCGTGGATTCCCGCTTTCGCGGGAATGAACGGAGAGAGTGGGGTGTCCCTCACATCATCTTCAAATGCCGGATCGGGCGACCCGGCGTCATCGCCTGCGCGGCGGCGATGATCGCGGCGCTGTCGATGCCGTAGTGGCGATAGAGCTCGGCAAGCGAACCGGTCTGGCCGAAATGCTCGACGCCGAGCGCGCGGGTGCGGTGGCCGTTCACGCTGCCGAGCCAGCCGAGTGTCGCCGGATGTGCATCGCACACGGTGACGAGCGCGCAATGCGGCGGCAGCCGGTCGAGCAACCGTTCCACATGCGACCGCGCATGGACGAGGCCGCGCTCGCGCATCCGCTGCGCGGCGGTCCATCCGGCATTGAGCCGGTCGGCTGACGTGACGGCGAGCACGCCGATGTCGCGGCGGTCCTCGCCCATCAGTCCTGCGGCGGCGATGGCTTCCGGCGCGATCGCGCCGGTATAGGCAATCACCACTTGCGCATTCGGCCCCGGCTCGCGAAGCCAGTAGCCGCCGTCGACGATGTTCTGCCGCAGCGTCGGCGTCATCGCGCGCTGCATTTGCTCCACCGGCCGCGTCGACAGCCGCAGATAGACCGAGCCGCCGGTCTCGTCGCGCAGCCAGTTATCGTCGTTGTGCGTGGCCCCATCGCTGTCTTTCTGGATGTAAGCCAGTGACCACGCCATGATCGCGGCAAGCTCGTCGACGAAGGCCGGCTCGAATGCGGCAAGGCCGTCCTGCGCCAGCCCGATCAGCGGTTCGGAAATCGACTGATGCGCGCCGCCTTCGCCGGCCAGCGTGATGCCGGACGGTGTCGCCACGACGATGAAGCGTGCATCCTGATAGCAGGCATAGTTCAGCGCATCGAGGCCGCGGGCGATGAACGGATCGTACAGCGTGCCGATCGGCAACAGCCGCTCGCCGTTGATGCTGTGCGACAGGCCGAGCGCGGACAGCGCGATGAACAGGTTCATCTCCGCGATGCCGAGTTCAAGATGCTGGCCGTGGGGCGCGAATTCCCAATTGAATGTCGAGGGGATGCGCTCGTTCTTGAAGGTGTCGGTCTGCGCGGTGCGGGCGAACAGCTTGCGGCGGTTCACCCACGGCCCGAGATTGGTCGAGACGGTGACGTCCGGCGAAGTGGTGACGATGCGCTGCGCGAACGCCGCCTCGCTCTTGCCGATCTCGTTGAGGATTGTGCCGAAGCCGGCTTGCGTCGACATCGTCGGCTGGATCGTCACCGGCAGATCGGTCGGAATGTCGAACCGCGCCGCCGTGCGCCGCCGCGTGCCCTGCTGCACGAACGGTACGCGCGCGAGGAATGCCTCGATCTCGCGCGGCGGCGTCGCCAAGCCCTCGAACTTGTCCCACTCATGGCCGGCGCGGATGTTCATCGCCGTGCGCAGCGTGTCGATCTGCGTCGGCGTCATCAGCCCGGCGTGATTGTCCTTGTGGCCGGCGAGCGGCAGCCCTGCGCCCTTCACCGTGTAGCAGATAAAGCAGGTCGGTCTGTCGCCGGTGACGCCGTTAAACGCCTCCCGCAACGTCGCGATGTCGTGGCCGCCGAGATTGTTCATCAGCGCGGCGAGTTCGGCGTCGCTGCGCTTCCCGATCAGCGCCGTCACCGGTCCCTGATCGCCGATCTCGTCGTTGAGGCGCTTGCGCCACGCCGCGCCGCCGGCGAACACCAGCGCCGAATAGAGCGGGTTAGGGCAGGTGTCGATCCAGGCTTTCAGCCTGTCGCCGCCCGGTTCTTTGAAGGCGGCTTGCTGCAGCGCGCCGTATTTGAGGATGACGACGTCCCAGCCGAAATTACGGAACAGTTGCTCGTAGCGTTCCCACAAGCCCTCGCGGATCACCGCGTCGAGACTCTGGCGGTTGTAGTCGATGATCCACCAGCAGTTGCGCAGGCCCTGCTTCCAGCCTTCCAGCAATGCCTCGAAGATGTTGCCTTCGTCCATCTCCGCGTCGCCCATCAGCGCGATCATCCGGCCTTCCGGATGCTGCGCGCCCCAGCCGTGCGCGCGCACATAGTCCTGCACCAGCGACGAGAACAGCGTTTGCGCCACCCCGAGCCCGACCGAGCCGGTGGAGAAGTCCACGTCGTCGGTGTCCTTGGTGCGCGAGGGATAGCTCTGCGCGCCCTTGTAGCCGCGGAACGCCTCGAGCTTGTCACGGGTCTGATTGCCGAACAGATACTGGATCGCATGGAAGTTCGGCGCGGCGTGCGGCTTCACCGCTACGCGGTCCTGCGGCCGCAGCACCTCGAAATAGAGCGTCGTCATGATCGCGGCGAGCGAGGCGGACGACGCCTGATGTCCGCCGACCTTCACCCCGTCGCCGGTGTCGCGCAGGTGGTTGGCGTTGTGGATCATGTAGCTCGCGAGCCACAGCACTTTGCGTTCGAGATCACGCAGGATGTCGAGGTCGGCCATGGCGAGGAAATTCCTGATCCGGGTCGGCAGCAGGATAGCGCCCGGGGGCTGGCAGAAACGGTTAATCTGAGCCACTGTAGGAGTACAGATTGGCAGATTCTGCCAATTTTCTCATCATGGAGAGTGGATCATGCCGACGGAGCTGGACGCCATCGACCGCAAGATCCTGCACCATCTGCAGCAGGACGGGCGCATGAGTCTCGCCGATCTGGCCGATCAGGTCGGGCTGTCGCCGTCGCCGTGCCTGCGGCGCATCCGCATTCTGGAAAAAGCCGGCGTGATCGCCCGCTATGCCGCGGTGCTGAACCAGCAGGCGGTCGGCTTGCCGGTCAGCGTGTTCATTTCCGTGAAACTGGAAAAGCAGAAGCAGGACGCGCTCGACCGCTTCGCCAAGACCATCGCGCGCTGGCCCGAGGTGATGGAATGCTACCTGATGACCGGGCCGCGCGATTACTGGCTGCGTGTGGTGGTGCCTGATCTCGCTGCCTATGAGCGCTTCCTCAAGGAAAAGCTGACGCGGCTCGATGGCGTCGCCTCGATCGAATCGAGCTTCGCGCTGGAGCAGGTGAAGTATTCGAGCGTGCTGCCGGTGGGGTAGGCGAGGCGGCTCCCTCTCTCCGCCGTTCGTTCCCGTGAAAGCGGAAACCCACGCTTGCTACGTTTCCGCTCTGTCGCAAAGCGTGGACTCCCGCTTTCGCGGGAGTGAACGGAGAGGATGTGGTCGCGCGCAAAAAAAACAGATCGAGGGCTTGACTCCCGCCCTTCATTTAACGTATCTGTTAAATAACAGATTGGCTAAATAAGACATCCGCCCCGGACCCCTGTCATGACCGACCGCCTCAGTGCCACCTTCGCCGCCCTGGCCGATCCGACGCGGCGCGCCATCCTGGCGCGGCTCGCGCTCGGCGAGACCACCGTCGCGGAGCTCGCAAAGCCATTCGACATCAGCGGCCCCGCGGTGTCGCGGCATCTCAAGGTGCTGGAGGGCGCGGGGCTGATCATCCGTGGCCGCGAGGCCCAGTGGCGGCCATGCAAGATCGAGCCGAAGGCGCTTAAGGAAATCGACGACTGGCTCGAGCGTTATCGTCAGTTCTGGGAACAGAGCCTCGATCGGCTCGAGGACTATCTGCGCGTCCTCCAAAGCGGCGAAGCCAATGCGGACACGCAGAAGGCCAAATCCCGCAAGCGCGCCAAGAAATCCGATCCGTCCCTCTGATTGCTCAAGGAGCCTGCGATGCAAGCGAACAAAGAAGTATTGGGCGGTTGGACGCTAGTGGCCGCCAAGATGCAGTTCGAGGACGGCGCTGCGATCGACATGCACGGACCGGACCCATTGGGATCGGTGGTTTTCGCCGACAAGCGCATGACCGCGATCATCACCCGCAGGTCACGGCCCGCGCGGACGGACGGCAGCCTCGGCGATCTGTTCAACACGATGCTTGCCTACAGCGGCACGTACAGCATCGAAGGCAACGAACTCGTCACCGCCGTGGATGTTGCCTGGGTTCCGGAGTGGGTCGGAACGACGCAAAGACGTGGAATCGAGATCGCAGGGGACACGCTTTCCATCCACACGGCCAGGCAACCCAATCCCATGCAGCAAGGGAAGATCATGACCGGGGTGCTGACATGGCAAAGAGATCGATAGGCCGACCCCGCAATCCCGCATACCGACATCATTGACAAAGGAGACCGCCATGCAACTGACACCGTATCTGTTCTTCAACGGCCGCTGCGAGGAAGCGATCGAATTCTACAAGAGCGCACTCGGCGCCAAGGTCGACATGCTGATGCGCTTTTCCGAATCGCCGGAGCAATCGAAGAATCCGGAATGCGTGCCGTCCGATCCCAACAAGATCATGCATGCGTCGTGGCGCGTCGGCGACGCGTTGATGATGGGGTCCGACGGCATCACCGGCGACAAGCCGGAGTTCAAGGGCTTCGCGCTGTCGCTGACGGCGAAGAGTGAAGCCGAGGCCAAGACCATGTTCGAGGCGTTGGCCAAGGGCGGCAAGGTGACTCAGCCGCTGGTCAAGACGTTCTTCTCGCCGGCGTTCGGCATGTTGCAGGACAGGTTCGGCATCGGCTGGATGATCATGGCGACGGCGTAAACGGCTGCCCGCGACAACCGATTTGTACAAAAGGAGTATATGATGTCCGTCACCGAAACCGCTGCTCCCAGCAAGGAATTCGTCATCTCGCGCGATCTCGATGCGCCGCGCGATCTGGTCTGGACCTGCTTCACCGATCCCGCGCATATGAAACAGTGGTGGGGTCCGAAGGGCTTCACGGTGATCGCGTCGAACATGGATCTGCGTCCCGGCGGCATGTATCACTACGGCATGAAAGCGCCGGACGGCACGCCGATGTGGGGCCGCTTCATCTTCCGCGAGATTTCGCCCAAAGATCGCATGGTGTTCATCAACTCGTTCTCCGACGAGGCTGGCGGCGTGACGCGTCACCCCATGGCGCCGACTTGGCCGCTGGAGATGCTGTCGACCTTCACCTTCGAGGATCTGCCCGGCGGCAAAACACGCTTCACTGTCCGGTGGAAACCGCACAACGCGACCGAGGCCGAGACCAAGGTGTTCAACGAGAGCTTCGCCAGCATGAACCAGGGCTGGGGCGGCACGCTCGAAAGCCTCCAGACCTATCTGGCCGGTGCGAAGAAATAGTCATGACAATGCCGGCCGCTGCGGCGGCCGGCCAGCTACCAGGATTCTTTCATTCGAGAATTGGATCGTTCGATGCAGGATATTTCCTTGCCATCTACGTCCCCGGCCATGTTGTGGGCGGGGCGTATCGTCAGCGGACTGGTGACTCTGTTTCTGCTGGTCGATGGCGGTATCAAGCTGGTGCCGCTCGATATCGTCATCGAGACGTCGCGGCAGATGGGCATTCCAGAACATCTGGCACGGACTCTTGGCGTCCTCACGCTCGTTGGCACGCTGCTCTATATCTTTCCGCGGACCGCGGTGCTGGGTGCCATCCTGCTGACCGGCTATTTCGGCGGCGCGATCTACGCGCATGTGCGGATCGACAGTCCGCTATTCTCGCACACGCTGTTCGGCGTCTATCTCGGTATCTTGATGTGGCTCGGTTTGTGGCTGCGTGATGCGCGGCTGCGCGCGCTGCTGCCATTCGTCCGCTCGTGAAGCACAAGAGGGTCTCATGCTGACCACTATCCTGATCGTCGTTGCCGTCGTGATCGTGGCCGCGCTCATTTATGCGTCGCTGCAGCCCGACACGTTTTCCATCACCCGCTCGGTCGCGATCGCCGCGCCACCGGAGCGCATCTTCCCGCTGGTGAACGACCTGCGGTCGCACCGGCAATGGTCGCCGTTCGATCAGGACGCGACGATGAAGCGCGCCTATTCCGGACCCGAGAGCGGGCCGGGCGCGACGTTCGCGTTCGATGGCGGCAACAAATCCGGCGTCGGAACGCTGGCGGTGACCGACGTTCAGGCACCGTCGCGCGTGATGATGTCGCTGAAGATGACCAAGCCTTTCGCTTGCAACAATGTTGTCGAGTTTGCGTTCGTCCCGCACGGCGCGACAACACAGACGAGCTGGACCATGCGCGGCCCCCAGCCGTTCATCGCCAAGGTCATGAACAGCATCTTTCGCTGTGACAAGATGTGCGCGCGGCAGTTCGATCAGGGCCTCGCGGCACTCAAGGCGGCGGCGGAGCGTTGAGGTGATGCCGATCGCGCCCGCTTCCCCCGCGCCACCGCGCAGTCTCGCCATCACGCGCATCTTCAATGCGCCACGCGATCTGGTGTGGCGCGCCTGGACCGATCCGGCCCTGGCGGTGCGCTGGTGGGGCCCGAAGGAGTATCCCGCGAGCGATGTGGTGATGGACGTGCGCGTTGGCGGTGTGTGGCACGGCCGGCTCGACGGCGTTGACGATGGCAAGGTGTTGACCCATCGCGGCGTATTCCGCGAGGTGCGCGCGCCGGAGCGGCTCGCTTTCACCTTCGCCTGGGACGAGGACGGCGAGCGCGGGCTGGAAACGCTGGTCACTATCGACTTCCACGAACTGGCTGGCGACCGTACCCGGATGGAGTTCCGCCAGACGCCGTTCCAGTCCGACAACGAGCGCGACGGACACACCTATGGCTGGAACAGCGCATTCGACCGGCTCGATGCCGCGCTCCCATAGTCCCGAAAGTCTTCCCATGATCACGCCTTACACCCGCAACGCGATCGTTCTTGGCCTGCTGTCTGCCATCGGCCCGTTTGCGATCGACATGTATCTGCCGGCGCTGCCGACCATCGCCGCTGATCTCAAGGCATCGCCGGCTGCGGTGCAGATGACGCTGATGTCGTTCTTCGTCGCTTTCGGCGTCTGCCAGATCGTCTATGGCCCGGTGTCGGATATGGTCGGCCGCAAGCCGCCGCTTTATGCTGGCCTCGGGCTGTTCATTGCTGGCTCGATCGGCTGTGGCCTGGCGCCGAGCATCGAATGGCTGATCGCGTTCCGCTTCGTGCAGGGCGTCGGCGCATCGTCGGTGATGGTGATCCCGCGTGCGATCATCCGCGATCTGCACACCGGCACCGAGGCGACGCGGCTGATGGCGCTGGTGATGCTGGTGCTCAGCGTCTCGCCGATCCTCGCGCCGCTCACCGGCAGCGCGTTGATCGTGCCGTTCGGCTGGCGCGCGGTGTTCGTGGCGGTGACGCTGGTGGCGGTCGTCGGCCTCGTCCTGTTGACTGTGTTCCAGCAGGAGACCCATGCACCGGAGCATCGCGTCGCGGTGAGCGTGAGGAACGTGCTGGCGAGTTTCGGCCAGCTCATGACCCATGGCCGTTTTCTCGGTCTCACCTTCATCGGCGGCCTCGGCATGGCGAGTTTCTTCTCGTTCCTGGCCGGATCGTCGTTCGTTTATATCGAACATTTCGGGTTGACGCCGACCCAGTTCAGCGTCGCCTTCGCCGTCAATGCGGTCGGGTTCATCGGCGCATCGCAATTCGCCGCGCCACTCGGCGAGCGGATCGGCATGGCGCGCATGGTGGTGATCGCGACCGCGCTCTATGCGGCGTTCACCGTGGCGCTGCTCGTCGTCACGCTGATGGGCGTCGACAGCCTGCCGGTGATGATGGCGCTGCTGCTCGCCGGCTTCACCGCGATGGGGGTGGTGATTCCCTCGACCATGGTGCTGGCGCTGGAGGAGCACGGCCCGATCGCCGGCATGGCTTCGGCGCTCGGCGGCACGCTGCAGATGATCACCGGCGGGGTGATGATTGTCATCGTCAGCCTGGTGTTCGACGGCACGCCGCTGCCGATGGTCGCGGCCATCGCCGGCTGCGCGGTCGGCGCGCTGATCGTCAGCATCGTCACGCTTGGCTTCGCGCGTGCTCTGCCGCACGGCGCATAGAAACAACCGGAGAAGATTATGGCGTTGACGCTCTACTACCATCCGCTCTCGTCATTCTGCCACAAGGTGCTGATCGCGCTTTACGAGAACGACGTTCCTTTCACGCCGCAGAGCGTCAATCTGGGTGATGAAGGCGAGCGCGCGGCATTCTATAAGATGTGGCCGGTCGGAAAGTTTCCGGTGCTGCGCGACGACACGCGCGACGTGCTGGTGCCGGAATCGACGCCGATCATCGATTATCTGCGGATGTACTATCCCGGTCCGGCGCGGCTCATTCCCGACGACGCGGAACAGGCGCGCCGCGTGCGGCTGATCGACCGCAACGCAGACGTCAACCTGCACATCCACATGCAGAAGGTGATCACTGACCGCATCCGTCCCGAGGGCCAGCACGATCCTTACGGCGTCGAGGATGCGCGTAAGAAGGTCCATGCCATGCTCGGTCTGTTCGAGCAGGAGATATCTGGCAAGACCTGGCTGGCCGGCGAAGCGTTCACGCTTGCCGACTGTTCGGCTGCGCCGCCGCTGTTTTACTGCGATCTCGCGGTCGAGCCGCTCGCCGGCCGCTATCCGAACCTCGCGGCCTATCTCGGCCGGCTGAAACAGCGCCCGTCCTATGCGCGCGTGCTCAAAGAGGCCGAGCCGTTCATGGGCTGGGTGCCGCGCTAAACCTCAGCCCGCGCGCACCTTCACCTGCATCGCACCGACACCGGAGATGGTGGCGTCGATGGTGTCGCCCGGCGTCAGCGGGCCGACGCCTTCCGGCGTGCCGGTCAGCAGCACGTCGCCCGGCATCAGCGTGTAGAACGCGGAGGCGAACACGATCAGGTCGGCGATGCCGATGATCAGGTCGCGGGTGTTGGCCTTCTGCCGCGTCTCGCCGTTGACGGTGAGGTGCAGGTCGAGAGCCGACGGGTTCGCCACCTCGTCGGCGGTGATGAAATACGGCCCGAGCGTCGTATAGGTGTCGATCGACTTGCGCAGGCTGCGCTCTTCCGGCCCGCGCACCGTGGTGTCGAGGCCGATGCAATAACCGGCGATGTGGCTCATCGCCTGTTCGCGCGTCACCTTGTTGGCGCGCTTGCCGATCACCGCCGCGAGTTCGATCTCGTGGTCGGTGCGGCGGTCGGGATGGCGGATGGTGATGCCCTCGCCGGGGCCGACCACCGACGACGTCGCCTTCAGGAACAAGCCGACGCGCTGAATTTCCGCGACCTTGTTCTGGTAATGGATCTCCGGGTCCTGCTGCGCTTCCTCAAGATGTTTCTTGTAGTTCACCGGCGCGGCGACGACCTTGCCGGGATTGGCGATCGGCGCCAGCAGGGTCAGGTCTTTCAGCGCGTAGGATTTCGCCGTCTTGGCCGCGGCCGCGATCGGCCCGGCCAGCGAGGCGAGGTTTTCGACCATCATGTCGCTGCGCGGGAACGGATAGCGCTGCGGCGCCAGCGTGTTCAGCGCCTCGGTGACGTCGAGCACCGTGTCGCCCGTGACCAGACCCAGACGATCGTCGAACCGGCACAGCTTCATGAAAAAACCCCCGCGAGATTGTCGCGGGGGTTATATCAGCGGGGTTTGCCCAAGTATATCGGGGTTACCAGGTGTAGCGCGCCCCGCCGCTGAGTTGATGGCTGGCCGCGTTGGTACGCAGCTCGCCGTTATAGGCGACGAACAGGCGCAGGCTTTCGTGCGTCCATCCGGTGAGTTTCATGCCGAACACGGCAGCCTCGCGTCCCGGCTGCGCACCGCCGATGCTGAACGGTTCGTCGAGCAGCGCCGCCTGCGTCACCAGCGTGGTGTCGCGCCAGTCGTGCGCCCAGCCGAGCTTGAATTCCGGCATCAGCGTGACGCCGTTGGCGTAGCGCGTCTGCGTGCTTGCGGCGATGCCGAGCGTGGTCGTGACCTTCTCGAAATACTGCGACGGGAAGGTGAGGCCGAACGGCTGCTGCGTTTCGGTATAGCCGCCGCGGCGGAAGCCCTGCCAGGCCACATTGGCGAACGGCTTGAGCGTGAGGACGCCCGCCGGGATGCGATAGCCCGCTTCGAGCACCACGCCGGCACCGAAGCCGCTGGCGCTGCCGGTCACTGGCGCGTTGGTGAGGATCAGGTCGCGCGAGGTCTGGATCCGGCTCGGGCCGGCCGCGGCGCGCAGGTCGATCACCGCCGCGCCGGGCGTCCAGCTTGCATAGAGCGAGCCGGTATAGCTTTCCGAGGTCGCGCGCGCGCCGCTCGACGTGCTGGTGGTGCGCGCGAAGCCGAACGCGACGCCGCCGATCAGATCCGACGCGAGCAGGCGGTCGGCGCCGACCGTGAAGCCGCCGGTGCGGCTGTTCGAGCCGGCAAGCCCACCGCTGTCGCCCACTGTGCTCCAGCGGCCGAAGCCCTGCGCCCACACGCCCCAGCCGTCCGATGATGGCGTCACCGGTGTCAGGCTGGCGAAGGCGGCTTCGGCGCGACTCGCTTCCGCGCTCAGGGTGCGGTTCGCATAGGCGAACGAGACTGGCTGCGAGGTCGCGATTTGCACGCCGCCCGCGCCGCCATTCAGCGCGTCCTGGCGGTCGGACACCGAGCCCATGAAGCCCTGCATGCCGAGCATCGCCGCGCTGGTCACGCCGGGAACGCCGGGGCCGCCGAGCTGGTGCGTCGCCGTGGCATAGTCGGCTTCGCTCTCGAGTTCATAGAACGAATCGTACAACGGCTTGGTCCGGGCGCCTGGCACGCCGCCCGACGCAACGCGGTTCCGGTCGAGAATGTTGCTGATCGTGCCGTCAGGCGTGTCCGGGTTGGTGTTGCGCACCATATTGGTGAAGCTCGTCGGCGTCACATGCAGCGTGATCGCATTTGGCGCGTAGATCAGATCGAGCCGCGTGTTGGCGGAAAGTCCGCTGGCCGGTTGCAGCAGGGTGGTAAAGGTGCCGGTGGTCTGCGCGCCGTCGACGGCCTGGACGAAATCGAACCGTGTGCCGACTTTCGGGATGTAGTTGCTCGGCGTGCCGATGGTGTCGCGCAGCGTCGGGACCAGCGTGCCGTTGGCGGTAAAGACATGCCCCGCGCCGGTGACGATGATCTTGTCGAAGGTGCCGGGACCGCCCGGAACCTTGTTGTTGCCGTCGATATCGATCAGCGTCGCCGAGTTCGCACCCAGCGTGACGTTGCCGTTGAAGGTCAGTGTGCCGGCGGAATTGCCGACCACCTGCGAGGCATTGGTGATCGAACCATTGGCGATCAGATCCGCCACATTGGCCATCTTGCCCGGCGACAGCAGGCCGGTAATGACGGTGTTGCCGTTGACGACGCCGATACCGGCCAGCACGCTGCCGTTGTTGACGGTGAGCTGGTTGTTGCCGACATCGAGCGTGCCGTCGACAGCCAGTGTGCCTTGCGTGACACCGACGGCGCCGCTCGCGATGGTGCGGCCGGCGATCGTTAGAACGCCGTCACCGCTCTTGGTGAAGGCGCCGGCCATCAGCGGCTGGCTCCAGTAGGTGGTGGTGTTGGCCGCCACGGTTTCCACATGGCCGCCAGCGAGCGTCGTCGGCCCGTCGGTCGCGCGGTCGAGACGGATCAGACCGTAGCCGTAAACCGCGTCGACGCCCGGCAGGCCGAGGTCTTCGGTGGTCGAGAACAGCACGCGGGCGAGATCGCGCGCATTGTATTGCGGATAGGCCTGGATCAGCACGGCGATGGCGCCCGACACGGTCGGCGTCGCCATCGAGGTGCCGTCGAGGAAGCCGTAGGTGTTGCCGGGGAAGGTCGAATAGATGCCGCGATCGGCCGGCGTGTCGCCGCCGGGGGCCGCGACGCACCAGCTCGCCGTGACGCCGCAGAGGTTGGAGTAGAGCGCGGCAGTTTTGCTTCGCGCGACCGCCATCACGGCGATGACCATGCCGTTCTGTTGCTGCAGCGCCGAGTAATCCAGATTGGCGCCGCCGTCGGTATAAGCGCCGGCACCGAGGTTGCCCGGCTGGACGAAGGGCATCAGCGCCAGGCCGGACGGGTTCTTGGCCGCATCCGGATGGCCCTGGCGGTCGTTGCCGTTGGCCGCGACCACAAGCTTGCCGGCTTTCAGCGCATTGAGGAGTCCGCCGTATTCGGAGTTGTCGCCGACGTCGAACGACCAGATTTTTTGCGGCGGCGCGCCGTCCGGAATACCCGGTCCATAGCTGGCGTTATAGACCATCGTCCCGGCCAGATTGGCAAACGCATTAAGCGCGCTACCGCTTGCCTCGATGCCGGGTGCGACCACGGCATTGGGCGCGTCGGTGCCAGCCGCGAGGATACGGAACGGCGTGACCGTCGCGTCATAGGCGACGCCGTGCATCGATACGTTGTCGAATTTGGTGGCGGCGACGATGCCGGCGACGTGGGTGCCGTGCTTATCGTTCGCCGATTCGAGACCGACCTGGGTCGGATCGTAGGTGTCGGTCTTGTTGTTGAGGACGTAATTGCGCCCCTGACCGGTGATCAGCTTGCTGGCGAGCGCCGCGTTGGCGAGGTCGAAGCCGGTGTCCGCCACCGCGACATTGACGCCGGCGCCGCTGTAGTTCCGGCCGTAGGCGACCGAGGCTTTGATCATGTCCAGATGCCAGGTCTGGTCGGACGCGCTTGGCTGCGGGTTCGGCAGGTTCGGCGATGGATTGTTGGCCATCGCCACTTTCTGGCTGTAGGCCGAGGCACCGATGCCGCTCGCAGAGGCGAGGCCGCGCTGCTGCATCACCGCGCCGGCGTTCGGCGCGAGCACCATGGTCTGGCCCGCCGTCAGCACGCCGAGATCGGCAGCGGTGGTTAGATCGCGGTTGAGGCCGGGTGCGAGCGCGCGCGCATGCGCCAGCACGGCGTCGCGCTGACCGGGATAGCGGTGCGTGGCGTCGAACACGCCGGCCAGCAGGCCGTTCTTGCCCTGGCGGATCGACCAGGTGAGCGCGGCTGCCACCGTCGGATCGAGCGCGGCCGGCTTTGCCTCGGCGCGGCGTTCCTTCTTGGTTTTGACTTTGCCGTGTGTGTCAGCCGGACCGGCGAAACCGGCCCCGGCCGGGAGGAAGACAAGTCCGGCGCCAAGCGCTGTTGAAGCAAGCAACAAGCCAACGCCGCGCGCAGTGCGCGCGTTCTTCCTATCCACGAGACGCCCCCCGGTACTTTAAAGTCTTGCGGCTTTTCCTGCCGCAGCCATCATGCCGGGCGCTATTCACTTTGACATAGGCCCGGCATGGATTGTGATGATGTGTCGCATTTGCTTAACGCGAACGGGGCTTCCCGCGCGTCAGCATGCGTTAGAACCGGTAGTTCACCCCGGTTTTGAACTGGTGCACGTTCTGCTTGACCGTCACCTGCGTGGTCGCGCCCGCGCTGTCGACCAGCGTCAGCGTCTTGTTGCCGAAGCCGACATAGTTGTATTCGCCGCGCACCGACCAGTTGGTGTTCAGCGCATATTCCACGCCGGCGCCGACGGTCCAGCCGGCCTGACTGTAGCTGTTGCTGGCGGAAGCGCCGGTGACGAGATCCTGCGCGTCGAACCGGAAGCCGCCGAAGGCGACGCCGCCCTTCACATACAGCAGCGCGCGATCGAGTGCGTAGCCGGCGCGGGCCGTCACCAGCGACATCCAGCGCAGCTTTTCCGTGGCGCGGTCCGCATTGTTGGTGGCGGTGTTGACGAGGGTCTGCGAGGCGTCGGCGTTGGAACCGCTGAGATCGGCCTCGAGGCCGAACACCCAGCTATTCATCTGGTAGTTGAAGCCGATCTGGCCGCCGGCGAGGAATCCCTTGAGCGTGTCGCTCGCGGTGATGCCGGGCGTGGTCGGGTCGCCAAGCCTGGCGCGCGACTGCACGTAGCCGAAATGGCCGCCCACATAGAGGCCCGTCCAGTTGATGGCGGCGATCGGCGCGGTGAGCGCCGGGGCCTTCACGGCCATGTCGGCGGCGGCGGCGTTGCCGGTAAGCGCGGCTGCAGCCGAAGCCATGGCGGCACCGGCCAGAACGAAGCGATGGAAAGTCATGAGTCATCCCCCAAATACGATAGCGCGGCCTGTCTCCCCGACGGCCGTTTCCAGGATCAATAGCTGCCATGGGGTCTATGGCCGGTCACGCTTGCGGACCGGTCCTGGCGTCTCAAAGTTCGGTTCTGGCGTCTCAGACCGTCTCGATTTACGAGCTGTTTATTCCGGCATTCGGCGAGTGTTCATTCCTGATGTGCAGGATGGGTCGCGATCGATCCATCCGCCGGGACTTTTTGCCGCCGCTCATGCCGAAACTGACGCGCCAAGGTGCGCCCGACCAGTCCCGCATCCCGATGTCACTGTTCAGCACCGAGGGCTTGCCCGCGGCCGAGCGGTTCGCGGCATGGCGCGAGAGCGTCGGCGTGTTCCTGGAGGTGCGGCAACCTGACGCGACATCGCCCGCAGACTTCAGCGCGCAGGTGGAAGGCTATCTGCTGGAAGACGTATTCCTGTCGCGTTGCACCACCCGTGCCCAGAAGTTCGACCGGCATGCGGCGCGCATCGCCCAGGATTCCATCGACCATTACATGATCCAGGTGTTCCTCGACGGCGGCGTCGAGATGAACCGGGGGAACAATCTGCTGCGGACCCCGCAGAACGGCGTGATCGTCTTCGATCTCGGTGAGGTGATGGACACCTTCAACACCGATTTCGATGTGCTGTCGCTGATCATTCCGCGGCGCCGGCTGGCCCCGCTGTTGACTTATCCGGACAGTCTCCAGGGCGCCTGCGTCGATCCGGACAGCGGGGCGGGGATTCTGTTCTCGAACTTCGTCGCGACCCTGTTCTCGGTGGCGCCGACGCTGACGCCGGTGGACGCGAGCCTGTCGGTGCGCACGCTGCTTGATCTCGCGGCGATGGCGTTCAACGGAATCGCGCTCAAGACCGGCGATCTGCCGGAGCTGGCGCAGCAGGCCGAGCTGATGCGCGTGCAGAATTACATCAAGGAACGGCTGTCCTCGCCGGCGCTCGAGCCCGACAGCGTCGCCGAGGGCGTCGGCATGTCGCGCGCGCGGCTGTACCGGCTGTTCGCGCCGATCGGCGGCGTCGCCGATTATATCCGCGAGCAGCGGCTGCGCCGTTGCCTCGCTGATCTGCTGTCGGCGCAGCATGTGCACCGGCAGATCGCCGACGTCGCCTATCGCTGGGGTTTCAGCGATCCGGTCTCGTTCGCCAAGGCATTCAAGCAGCGGTTCGGCCGCACCCCGTCGGAGGCGCGCGACGCGGCGGCGACGCTGATGCGCCGCGGCGGCGACGACCCGCGCCCCGGCAACCGGCTTTACGAACAGTGGATCACCGGCCTGGCGTGATCCTCACGGCGCGTTCAGCACCGCTTTGCACGCGGCCGGCAGGTCGGCGAGCTTGAGATATTTCGGCGGCTTCGGCTTGGTGCCGGGCGGCGCGGGCTTGCGCGGTTCGATCGCCTTGGTGAACCAGAATTTGAAATCCGCGTCGGCACAGCCTTCGCCCGCGCCGACCGGCGGCTGCTTCTTGCACTCGCTCGCGCCCGGCGGGCAGGCGAGGCGGACATGGATGTGGTCGTGATGGCCATACCAAGGTCTGACGCGCGTGAGCCATGAGCGGTCGCCGGTGGCGGTCTCGCACATCTGTTTCTTGATCGCTGCGTTGACCAGCACGCGCTCGACATGCGGCATCTGCGCGGCGGCCTTGATGAAGGCCATGTGCTGCGGCGTGTAGACCTTCGGATTGATGTGCTTCCAGTCCGACGCGACCAGATTGTTGGCGGCCATGTCCTCGCGCTGCTGCGCGGTGAGGATGTCCTTCGGCATCGGGATGAACCAGATATCGACGTCGAGGCCGGTCTGGTGGCTGACGTGGCCCGACACCGCCGGTCCGCCGCGCGGCTGCGCCATGTCGCCGACGAGGATGCCGTTCCAGCCGGTGGCATGCGCCGCGCGTTCGGAGAACGTCTTGATGAAGCGCACCAGTTGCGGCGTGCCCCAGTTGCGGTTGCGCGACAGCCGCATCACCTGCCAGTGCGGGCCGTTGACCGGCAGCGCGACCGCGCCCTGCAGGCAGCCCTTCGGATAATAGCCGATCGGCTCGGATGGCCCCTTGGTCGGTGTGCGGACGGCGGCGAATTTATATTTCACCGCGTCTTCCATGCCCGGCGGCGGCTTCGGCGCGTCGGCGAGCTTCGGCGTGATCGTCGGCGTGGATGGCGCCGCTGTCGGAGAGGTTTCTTCCGGCGTCTCGGTGACGGGCGGTGATGTTGGTGCGTCCGCCACGGCCGGTGGCGCTGTTGGCGTCGGAGCAGGTGGCGTTACGGCAACAGGTGGCGGCGGCGGTGTCATGGCGAGCGGCGGCGGCAACAGCGGCGGTGCGAGTTGCGGTGTCGCCGCTGGCGGCGGGCTCGGTGGCGGAGCGGATGGCGGTTGTTGTGCGATTACCGGTGGCGCGGGCGGCGGTGACGGCTGTTGCGCGGTGCGTGGTGGCGCAGGCGATTGCTGGACAGGCGCTGGAACGGAGGCTTGCGGGGCCGGCTGTGGCGCGGGCGCTGTCTGCACCGGCGGTGCCGATGTTACTTGCGGCGCGGCCTGCTCGGCGGCATTGCGCTCGTGATGGCGCATGAGGGTGACGCCGCCGGCCGCCGCCGCGGTCACCATCAACGCAATGAAAGGGCCGCGCGACAGCATGAGGGGCAGGTCTAGAGCATGCTCCCGAAAAGTGGGAACCGGTTGTCGGATGAGATCATGCTCAGATACCTGACCCGCCGGGCGCTGTCAGGTTAAAACGGTGTGACGGTTAAATGGCGGTCCGTTAACGCCGCGGTTCCATCGTTAACGGCGGCCGGCGGCGTCAGACGTCCACCTTGAGCGCCGCGATGAAGGCTTCCTGCGGAATATCGACCTTGCCGTATTGCCGCATCTTCTTCTTGCCTTCCTTCTGCTTGTCCAGAAGCTTTCTCTTTCTGGAGACGTCGCCGCCGTAGCACTTGGCGGTCACGTCCTTGCGCAGCGCGCGCACCGTCTCGCGAGCGATGATCTTGCCGCCGATGGCGGCCTGGATCGGCACCTGGAACATGTGCGGCGGGATCAGCTCCTTCAGCTTCTCCACCATGGCGCGGCCGCGCTGCTCGGCGCGCGAGCGGTGCACCAGCATCGACAGCGCATCGACCGGCTCGGCGTTGACCAGGATCTGCATCTTGACGAGGTCGGATGCTCGATAGTCAGTGAGGTGATAGTCGAACGAGGCGTAGCCGCGCGACACCGACTTCAGCCGGTCGTAGAAGTCGAACACCACCTCGTTGAGCGGCAGCTCGTACTTCACCATGGCGCGGGCGCCCACATAGGTGAGCTCCTTCTGCGTGCCGCGCCGTTCCTGGCACAGCTTGAGCACGCTGCCGAGATATTCGTCCGGGGTGAGGATGGTCGCCTCGATCCACGGTTCCTCGATCTCGGCGATCTTCACCACGTCCGGCATGTCGACCGGGTTGTGGATCTCGATCTCCCTGCCGTCGGTCAGCTTCATCTTGTAGATGACGCTCGGCGCGGTCGCGATCAGGTTGAGGTTGAACTCGCGCTCCAGCCGCTCCTGGATGATCTCGAGATGGAGCAGGCCGAGGAAGCCGCAGCGGAAGCCGAAGCCGAGCGCCGCCGACGTCTCCATTTCGAAAGAAAAGCTCGCGTCGTTGAGGCGCAGCTTGCCCATCGCCGCGCGCAGCGTCTCGAAGTCGTCGGCGTCGACCGGGAACAGGCCGCAGAACACGACGGGGATCGCCGGCTTGAAGCCCGGCAGCATCTCGGCGACCGGCCTCCTGTCGTCGGTGATGGTGTCGCCGACGCGGGTGTCGGCGACCTCCTTGATCGCGGCGGTGATGAAGCCGATCTCGCCGGGGCCGAGCTCCTCGACCTGCTGCATCTTCGGGGTGAAGACGCCGACGCGCTCGACGTCGTAGGCCGCATTGGTGCCCATCATGCGGATGCGCTGGCCCTTCCGCATCACGCCGTCGACGACGCGGATCAGCACGACGACGCCGAGATAGGCGTCGTACCAGCTGTCGACGAGCAGCGCCTTGAGCGGCGCCGCGCGGTCGCCCTTCGGCGGCGGCAGGCGAGTGACGATGGCTTCCAGCACGTCGGGAATGCCGACGCCGGTCTTGGCCGAGATCGGGATCGCATTGGAGGCATCGAGCCCGATCACTTCCTCGATCTGCTCCTTGACGCGGTCCGGCTCGGCGGCAGGCAGGTCAACCTTGTTGAGCACCGGCACGATCTCGTGGCCCGCCTCGATGGCCTGGTAGACATTGGCGAGCGTCTGCGCCTCGACGCCTTGGGAGGCGTCCACCACGAGGAGCGAGCCCTCGCAGGCGGCGAGCGACCGCGACACCTCATAGGCGAAATCGACGTGGCCGGGCGTATCCATCAGGTTCAGGATATAGGTCTTGCCATCCTTGGCCGGGTATTCCAGCCGCACGGTCTGCGCCTTAATGGTGATGCCGCGCTCGCGCTCGATATCCATGGAGTCGAGCACCTGTTCGGACATCTCGCGATCGGACAGGGCGCCCGTCATCTGGATCAGACGGTCGGCCAGCGTCGATTTGCCATGGTCGATATGCGCGACGATGGAAAAGTTGCGGATGGTGTCGATCGGGGCGGTCGTCATGCGGCGCGGGATAACACTGGCGTTGCGGGGCTTCAAGCTGCGCCTGCCGGGGCAGGCGCCGGGCCGAATTTTGCTCCCCAAACAAGGCGGAAAAGCCGGGTCGGAAATCCTCTCCGTAATGGAAGGCGAGGCTGGACGCCTCCCGTGGACGCCCCGGACCGGCCGTGCCATGAACCCGGCATGACCGGTGCCAAGCCTTCCCGTCCTTTCCGCGCCATCGACACCTTGGGCGGCCGCCTGCGCGCGGCGCTGGCCGATCCCCTCCATGGCGACCGGCGCAATAACCGTAATATGGCGCTGGCGCTCGTGCTCTATACGCTGCTCTGGGCGCTCTATGGCGTTCTGGCCAAGGCCGGGCAGGACGTGCATCCGGACATGGCCGAGCTGGTCACCTGGGCGCGCGAGCCGGCGCTCGGCTATTTCAAGCACCCGCCGCTGGCTGCGTGGCTGGTCGCGGGCTGGTTCCACGTCTTTCCGGTGGCCGACTGGTCCTATTATCTGCTGGCGGCGATGGTGCCGTCGCTGGCGCTGTGGATCGTCTGGCGCCTGAGCGCCGACTACCTCGATATCGACAAGCGCATCCTCGGTGTCGCGCTGCTGACGCTGACGCCGTTCTTCGGCGTCATCGCGCTCAAATATAACGTCAACACCGTGCTGCTGCCGCTGTGGGCGGCGACCGCGTTCGCGTTCCTGCGCGCGTTCGAGCGGCGCAGCCTCCTCTGGGCGGTGTTGGCTGGGCTGTGCGCGGCGGGCGCGATGCTCGGCAAATACTGGTCGATGTTTCTGATCGCCGGGCTGGTGCTGGCGGCGCTGCTGGATCGCCGCCGCTGGTCGTTCCTGCTGTCGCCGGTGGCGTGGATCATGGTCGTTGTCGGCGCAGCCGTACTGGCGCCGCACATCGTCTGGCTGGTGCAGAACGATTATCCGCCGTTCCGCTATGTCGCGGCGGCGCACGCGCCGGCGACATTGCTCGCCTCGGCGCGCAGCGCACTAACGTATCTACTCGGCTCCACCGCCTATGTGGCGCTGCCGGTCATTCTCGTTCTGCTCGCGGCGCGGCCGGATCGCGCCACGGTGCACGACATGCTGTGGCCGCAAGACCCGGCGCGGCGGCTCGCGGCGCGCGCGTTCTGGCTGCCGCTGCTGCTGCCGATGTTCGGCGCCATCGCGTTTTCCGTCGAGGTGACGTCGCTGTGGAGCATGTCGGCATTCGCATTGTTGCCGGTGGTGCTGCTGTCGCCGCCGCGGCTCGTCGTGCCGCGCATCGCGGTCGATCGCATCCTGACTCTCGCCATCGCCATTCCGGTACTGATGACGTTGGCCGCGCCGGTGATCGCCATCGTCATCCAGCGCAACGGCCTGCCGCCGGATCAGACTCAAGGCAGTCTCGTCGCGCCGTGGGTCGAAGCGACTTGGCGTGCCCGCGTTACCGCGCCGCTGCGCATCGTTGGCGGCGACAATGCTTATGGTACGGCGTTCTATCTGGCCGACAAGCCGACAGCGTTTCCCGACTTCAACAAGACGGAAGCGATCTGGATGGACGACGCGCGCGTGACGCGCGACGGCATGGCGATGGTGTGCCGCGTCGACAATGCCGGTTGCGTCACCGAGGCGCAGCGCCGCGTGGCCGCCGATCCGCGTGGGGGCGCGCCGGTCGATGTGACGGTCGCGCGCACGCTCGCCGGTTATTCCGAGCCGCCGCAGCGTTATCGCATCTGGGTGCTGCCACCGAAGTGAGGTCGCATCGGTGCGGCGGATGGTGTCGTTCTTACTCCGCCTTATCTTGATGAGCGGACGACGTTCGCGTCTCGAATGATAAGGTGAGCATGGTGCGCTCCTCGCCGTGAGGCTTGGATGGAACTAGCAGGGCTTTCACCCTGCCTTGCAAAATGCCGCGCGCAATGCGGTGTAATCCTCGCGCAGCCTGGCGACGATGTCAGTCACCGGTTCGGACGCGGTCACGGCACCGACCGCCTGGCCCGCGCCCCAGATGTTCTTCCACGGCTTCGCCTTATCGGCCGAGGTGAAGTCCATCTTGCGCTCGGCGCGCAGCATCTCCGGCGTGAAGCCCGCGGCGGTGAGGCTTGGCAGCATCCAGTTGGCTGGTACGCCGGTGACGGCGGCGCTGGTGACGATGTCTTCCATGCTGACGGCGATGGTCATGGCCTTGCGATCCGGCTCGCCGAGGCTTTCTTGTGCGGCGAGGAAGCGTGTGCCCATGTAAGCGAAGTCGGCGCCGAGCGCCTGCGCCGCGAGAATGCTGCGCGCATCGGAGATCGCACCCGACAGCACGATCGGCCCGGACCAGAAACGCCGCACCTCGGCAACGAACGCGAACGGACTGTAGGAGCCGGTGTGGCCGCCTGCGCCGGCGCTGACCAGAACAAGGCCGTCCGCACCGGCCTCAATCGCCTTGCGTGCATGGACCGGCCGCGACACATCGGCGAATACAAGCCCGCCGTAACCATGCACCGTGTCCAGCACCCGCGCGGGCGACCCGAGCGCGGTGATCACCAGCGGCGGCTTGTGGCGTTTGACGATCTCGATCTCGGCGTCGAAGCGCGCATAACTGCTGTGGCAGATCAAGTTAAGCGCCCAGGGAGCCGCGTCCCGCGTCTCCATCGAAATCCGCGCGCACCAGGCGTCGAGCGTGCCGAGCTCGCGCGCATTCGGCGCCGGAAAGCAGCCGATCACGCCGGCGCGGCAGGCGGCGATCACCATGTCCGGTCCCGAGATCAGGAACATTGGCGCGACGATCACCGGCAGCGTCATCCGCGCCCGCAGCGCCTCGAGCTTATTCGTCACTGGGGCCTCCGTGGGCGGCCGCCGGAGCATTGACGCGGCGCCCTTAAAACCATACACATATGTATGGTTTTAAGGGCTGGCCGGCGATTGTCAAATCGATAGGTCGGCCGCAACCTCGTTCACGGTCGCTTTCTGGTGCTTGCTTCAACAATGACCGAGCTTCATCCGCCCTGGCTGCGCGCCAGTCCCGACGACCCAGCGCTGACCGCGCTGCCGCAGATCTTGCGCCGCCACGCGCAGACGCGGCCGCGCGCGCCATGTGTGACGTTCGACGATGGTCGCTTGATCGACTACGCAGAAGCGTGGCGGCAGGCTCGCATCGCTGCCTCGGCCCTGCGGCGGCTCGGCGTCAAGCGCGGCGATCCGGTGCTGGTGTGGCTCCCGAACGGTCCGTTGATGATGCGGATGTGGTTCGCGCTCAACATTCTTGGCGCAATCCATATCCCGATCAATGTCGCGCTGCGCGGTGGCGTGCTGCAGCACGTGCTCGACAACAGCGGCGCTGCGCTGATGGTCTGTCACCCCGATCTCGTCAGCCGGCTCGATGGGGTTGAGCCGAAATCGCTACGGCATCTGATCGTCTCGGGCGATTCGCTGCCGCTGTCGCGCTGGCCGGTATCGCCGGAGCGCGTGCTCGATGATGGCGACGCGGACGAGGTGTTCGCCGACGCGACACCGAGCGATCTCTGCACGGTGCTCTACACGTCAGGGACTACCGGCCAGTCCAAGGGCGTGCTGATCCCGTATACGCAGATGTACGCCTCCGGCTCCGCCGCGCACGGCTACATCACTGCGGATGATCGCATCTATGTGTTCACGCCGCTGTTTCACACGGTCGGCATGTCGGCGGTTTATGCGACGCTTACCGCCGGCGGCTGCGTGCATCTCGCCGAAAGCTTTCATGCGCAAACGTTCTGGGATGACGTCAAGCGCGCCGGCTGCAACCGCATCCTCGGGCTGATCAGTTCGATGACGCTGTTTCTGGCGAAGTCGGTGCAGGACGATGCGCGCTCGCCGTTCGACTTCGCGATGATGTCGCCGATCACCGAAGGGACCGCGACCTTCGCCAAGCGGCATGGCTTTCAGTATTTCTCGGCCTTCAGCATGACCGAGGCATCGGTCCCCATTCTCTCAGGGGTCGACAGCACCGTGTGGGGCAGTTGCGGACGCGCGCGCACGGGCATCACGTGCCGCATCGTCGATGCCGACGACAATGACGTGCCGGATGGCGAGGTCGGGGAACTGATCTTGCGCAGCGATGCGCCGGGCATGCTGTCGCCGGGTTACTGGAACGACAAAGAGGCGACCGGGAAGGCGTGGCGCAACGGCTGGTTTCATACCGGCGATGCGTTCCGCCGCGACGCCGGCGGCAACTTCTACTTCGTTGATCGGCTCAAGGATGCCATCCGCCGCCGTGGCGAAAACATCTCGACCGTCGAGGTGGAAAAGGAAATCCTCGCCTTCCCCGGCGTGATGGAAGTGGCTGTCGTCGGCGCCGAGACAGGCAACAACGACCAAGAGGTGCTGGCGGTAATCGCGCCGGTACCGGGACAGGCGATCGAACCGCTGGCGCTGATCGAGTTTCTGTCGGACCGTCTCGCGCATTTCATGATGCCGCGCTATGTGCGGATCATGCCGACCTTGCCGAAGACGCCGACCAACAAGGTGCGCAAGGCGGAATTGCGTGCCGCGGGGGTGACAGCGGATACCTGGGACGGCGAGCAGCACGGTGTGCGCATCCGCCGGCAGAAGCTCGCCTGACGATCGCTTGGGTTATGCGGTTTGCTTACGGCGGGCCTGCGCGCCTGTGCCGAACACGCTGGACTGCGCTTTCAGCAGGCGTGCGCGACATTCGCTGATCTGCTTGTCGGTCATGCCTTCGCGCAGCAGGGATTCGCCGAGCGTATAGGCATAGCCGATCATCGACCAGTAATCGGCTTCGTTCTTGTCGGCGCCCGTCTCGGCGATCAAGCTGCGGGTGAAGTCGATCCGCTCGGCATCGACCGCGTCCACAACGCGCCGCGCCAGCGGATCGCGCCGCGCCCAGGCGCGGATCGCCAGTTCAAGCGCCGCCGCTTCGCGCGTGCTCTTGGTGCGCGGCGGCAGCTTGCGCAGACGTTCGAGCTGTTCGGCAGGCGACATCAGCCGGTCCTGGCGGATGCGCTCGACGATGCGCCGGGTCTGGCGCTCCTGCCAGGTTGTCAGGATCGCCTCGAGCAGTTCCGAGCGTGACTTGAAGTGCCAGTAAAAGCTGCCGCGGCTGACCTTGAGATCGTCGGCCAGCGGTTCGACGCGCACCGCGTCGATGCTGCGCTTCACCAGCCGGTGGGTCGCCGCCTCGATCCAGTCCTCGCGCGTCAGCCGGCGCTTCTTCTCGGTATCCTGCAGGCTCATGTCTGTCGCCGATCCCCGTTGCAGTCACCATGTCCGATTTGGGCGCGGTTGAGAAGCGGCTCCGCGCCGTCGCGATCCTGCCATCCGGAGGCTGCGGCGGCTTTGCGCCAGATCATTGACGTCGCCTTTGCCTTGTCATTGCAAACATACATAAGTGTATGTTATTCTGACGGTCGCCGATACGGCCCAGTCAGGCCGTGCGTAATGACAGACCGGCCTCGAGCCGGCACATCGATCAGGGGAGGACCGGAATGCGGATCGCCGCCGTCGTCATCGCTTTGCTTGCGTCGCTGGGATGGGCCGGACCAGGGTCCGCGCAAGGCAGCGGCGGAACCAGCAAGGTGCTCCGCATCGTCGTGCCGTTTGCGCCCGGTGGGTCGAACGATGTGGTGGCGCGCATGCTGGCGCAGACCTGGACCGGCAAGGTCGATTCCAGCATCGTCGTCGAGAACAAGACCGGCGCGGGTGGAAACATCGGCACCGAGTTCGTGGCAAAGGCGGAACCGGACGGTCAGACGCTGTTGCTCGTCGCGAACCAGCTCACCATGGCGCCGGTGTTCAAGACCAAGATCAACTACGACCCGAAGAGCCTCGTGCCGGTGGCCAAGATCGGTTCGCAGCCGGTGGTCATGGTGGTGCGCAAGGATTTGCCGGCGTCGAACCTCCGGGAATTTGTCGAACTGGCGAAAAAGCGCAGCAACACGGAGCCTTTGACGTTCGGTTCGCCGGGCTTCGGCTCGCCGCATCAGGTGTTCTTCGAGCAGATGCAGCGCGACCTTGGCGTCAAGATGGTGCATGTGCCGTTCCGCGGTATCGCGCCGGCGGTGACCGAAGTGTTGAGTGGCCGCATCGACATGACCTTCGCCACGGAAAATTCCGCCGCCGGCCTTGTCGCCGACAACAAGGTGAAGGCGCTCGCCGTGCTCGGACCTTCGCGCGTGAAGATGTTGCCGCAATTGCAGACGTCCGCCGAGGCCGGTTATCCGAAGCTGCGCGCCGGATTCTGGTATGCGCTCGTCGCGCCGCCGCACACGCCGAAGGCAATCGTCGACCGTTACAATGCTCTGGCCGAAGAAGACCTGAAGAATCCGCAATTCGTCGCCGACCTCGCCAAGCGCGGCATCAATCCGGAAGGCGGTTCGGCCGATGCCTTCGCCAAGGAGGTTGCGGGCGAATTCGCTCAATGGCAGCAACTGGCCGATCAGGGTCTGGCGATCGACAGCCAGTAGCGCGGAGATCATTCAATGCAGGGGTGTCTGGACGGATTGCGCGTCCTCGATCTCACGCGCGTGCTGGCGGGGCCATGGTGTACGCAGAACCTCGCCGATCTCGGCGCCGAGGTGATCAAGATCGAGCGGCCCGGCGTCGGCGACGAGACCCGGCTCGCCGGTCCGCCGTTCCTCAAAGACCGCAATGGCGAGGACACCCCCGACGCGGCTTATTACCTCAGCGCCAATCGCGGCAAGAAATCCGTGGCGGTGAACATCGCGACGCCGGACGGGCAGGCGATCATCCGCAAGCTCGCCGCGGTGAGCGATATCCTTGTCGAGAATTACAAGGTCGGCGATCTCGCCAAATACGGGCTTGGCTATGACGATCTCAAGACGATCAATCCGCGGCTGATTTACTGCGCGATCACCGGTTACGGGCAAACCGGGCCTTATCGCGCGCGCGCCGGTTACGACTTCGTGTTCCAGGCCATGGGCGGCCTGATGAGCATCACCGGCGAGCGCGAGGGCACGCCGCAGAAAGTCGGCGTCGCGTTCTCCGATCTGATGACCGGCATGTATGCGACGGTAGCAATCCTCGCGGCGCTCCAGCAGCGCGAGCGTACCGGCGAAGGCCAGTTCATCGACCTTGCTTTGCTCGACGTGCAGGTGGCTTCGCTCGCCAACATGAACCTCAATTATTTCTGCTCCGGCAAGACGCCGCCGCGCATGGGCAACGCGCATGCGAATCTGGTGCCGTATCAGGTGTTTGCCTGCCGGGACGGGCATATCGTCGTCGCTGCCGGCAATAGCAATCACTTCCGGCAGCTCTGCGTCGCGCTCGGCATGCCGGCGCTGGCGGACGATCCGCGCTTTGCCGCCAATCCCGGCCGCGTCCGCAACCGTGATGCGCTGATCGCCATTCTCGAAGCGGCGTTTCTCAGTCGCACGGTCAAGGACTGGATGGCGGTGCTCGACGGCAGCGATGTGCCGTGCGCGCCGATCAACACGATCCCGCAGGTGTTCGAGGACCCGCAAGTCAAGGCGCGCGGACTGGAGATCAAGGTCGAGCATCCGCTCGCCGGTCCGATCTCGCTGGTGGCAAGCCCGATGCGCTTTACCAACGCGGCGACGAACTATGTCGCGCCGCCACTTCTGGCGCAGCACACCGATGCGGTGCTCGGCGATCTGCTCGGCTACAGCGCCGCCGATCTCGCGGCACTGTCGGACAAGGGCGTCATCGCCCGGCGTTCTTAACCCAGCGGCGTCGTCATCAACTCCAGCCAGCGGCGATAGAACGCGCGCTGGTTGGCATCGTTGTATTTGCGCAGATGGATCTCGCCCTTGAGATCGTCGTGCTCGATCTTGCTGGTGAGGCCGAGGCCGTAATGCAGCTTCTGCCGGCGGGTGACGACGCCGGTGTTGATCTGCGTCGCGTGCTCCCAGTTCTCGCCGTCGTCCATTTCCAGCGTGCCGGACGGTGAGAAGGTGCGCATCACACCCTTGCGGTACTTTTCCTTCAACTCGAACGGGATGTTCTTGTTGACCAGCACCCAGGTATGGACCTCGGTGAGATGCGGGCCTTTTGGCAGCCAGGTGCGGAACGCATTGTGGCCGGCGAGGAACGAGAAGTTCGGGAACGTGGTCGTCGACGACACCGAGCCGATCATGCGCGAGCGAATCTTGCCGAGCCGTTCCGCGACTTCTTCCTCGCGTGCGCGCAGATAATCGACCACGTCCTGTTCGCCGAGCGTCATGGCATTGCCGACCATGTCGAGGCCGAACTGCCAGCCGTGGCCGTTCGTATTCGCGTGATACGAGCGTTCCTGATTGATCTTGCCGACCGACTGGCCGAGCATCGCCACCGCGCCGGAATTGTGCGTCCAGGCGGCGTGATAGGAATCGCCGATGAAGTTTTCCGCCGGGAATTTCCAGTTGCACTTGATGTGCGACTTGATGTTGCCGTCGATGAACTCAGTGCCGTCTGCATCATTGTCGAGCAGGATGTCGAGATACCATCGGAAATCTCCGAGATAGTCGTCGAGCGACGGCGCCTGTTCGTCGAAGGTCGCAAACACGAGGCCCTTGTAGGTGCCGACGCGCGCCGGATGCAGGCCGAGATCCTGACTGTTGAAGTTCGGACAGGTCTCTTCGTACAGCTCCTCGGCAGGCATGCCGAGCAGGCGGCCGTCATTACCGAACGACCAGCCGTGATAGTTGCAGGTGAACCGCCGCGCGTTGCCGGCCTCGGCGAAACAGACGCGGTTGCCGCGATGCGGGCAGGAATTGAGGAACACACCGATCTTGTTGTTGCGACCGCGCGACACGATCACCGCATCCTCGCCCATATAGGTGGTGAGGAAGTCGCCGGGATTTTGAATCTGGCTCTCATGTGCGACGAACAACCAGCAGCGCGCGAAGATACGCTCCAGCTCCATCTGATAGATGCCGTCGTCCCAGAAGATGCGGCGGTCGATTGCGCCGTTGTCGAGGTCGACCATGGCGCGCAACTCCGCGTCGTCGGGAAACGCCGGGGCGCGGGATCGGCTGCGGGTGACATGGTTCATGGCGATACTCCTGCGCGAGCGTTCAGCTTTGAGCGGGTTGCGGTGATGGTTTGCGGGCGGCGGCGATGTCCGGCGGGATGTGGAACACCGCCGTTGCGGTCGCGACCTTGCGATCGCCGACCCGCAGATGACCGGATGCGAAGGCAAGCGATCGGGTGATCCTGCTGATCTCGGATTCGCCGATCAACGTTTCGCCGATGCGTGCGCCAGCCACCAGATTGCAGTTGAGCTGTACCGTTGGGCAGATCGCCCGTGTGCCGACATTGGCGCTGACATGGGTGCCGAGCGCGATGTCGAGCAGCGTCATCAGCAGGCCACCGGCGGCGAAGCCCGCAGCGTTGGTGTGCTCGCCGCCCAGCGTCATCATCAGCGTCGAACCAGCGTCGGTATATTTGATGAAAACCGGACCGTTGCGATAGACGAAACCGCCGGGCTGGCCATGCAGGACATAGCCTTCGGGAATGGCGATGGCGGGTGTTTCACTCATGCGGAGACCTTGAGGGGCGAGGTGGACAGCGTGCGATGCGCTTGCCGCAGATCGCGCGCGCGATTGACGCCGATCACGGCGCGGGTTTCGCCGCCGGTGCTGTAGCGCCATAGCGGATGCGGTTCGGTCTCGGCCGCGAGCAGCGTCAGGCTCGGATGCGGCAAACCGGCGACCTGGATCAGCTTGTCGTATTGTTCCGACCAGAACCATGGGGCTTCCGGCGCGGATACCGGCGCGCCGCAGATGGCTTGCGCTGCGCGGTGTCCTTGCGCGATCGCGTGCTTCCAGCTCTCCAGACGCTGCGTGTCATTGCCGATGCGGATACGCGCCACATCGCCGATGGCGAAGATGGCGGGATCGTCGGTGCGGCCGAGATCGTCGGTGAGGACGCCGTCCTGACAGGCGAGGCCGGCGCGACGCGCCAGCGCGTCATGCGGTGTCAAGCCGATGGCGACAACCGCCATATCGAACATCGCGGATGTGCCATTCCACTGTGCAGTGATGCCGTCCGGCGAGGCCGTGATGCTGGCGGCGGTCCCGGTGATGATCCGGACGCCGTGGCTGTTGTGGAGATCGTGCAGATACGCGCTGATCTCGGCCGGCACCGAGCGCGCGCACAGACGCTCTGCCGCTTCGAGCAGCGTGACCTCGCAGCCACGGCCGCGCAGCGCCGCGGCGGTTTCAAGGCCGAGCCAGCCGCCGCCCAGCACCAGCGCATTGCGCGCCACTTGCGATGCGCGGTCGATGGCGCGGGCGTCGTCGAGCGTGCGCAGCACGAAGACGCGGCGGCCATCGGGTGGGAGCGACGGCAATACGCGCGCGCCGCCGCCGGTCGCCAGCACTAGGGTATCGTAGGGCAGGGTTGTGCCGTCGTTTAGCGTCAGTGTCTTGCTGGCGCGATCAATGGCGGACGCCGCTGTGCCGAGGCGAAGCACGATGGACTTCTCTGTCAGCTCTTCGCGCTTGACGATGGGACTCGGTGCGCCACCCAACTCCTTCGACAGCGGCGGCCGGTCATAAGGCTCGTGCGGTTCGTCAGACAGCAGCGTCACATCGCCGGCAAGGCCGTATTCGCGCAGCGCCAGCGCGCAGTTCACGCCCGCCTGTCCCGCTCCGACGATGATGACTCTGCCATCGCGCATGGTGTGTGCCGGCGTCCGCTACAGCGGGCGGATGCCGATGCCTCCGTCGCTCATCAGGATTTCGCCGGTCATGGCTCGCGCATTGTCGCGGCTTGCCAGCAGCACATAAAGCCCGGCGTGATCCTCCGGCTCCTGCGCGAAGCGCAGCGGCACGGCGTTGCCGATGCGCTCGGCCGCCTCGGCGCGCTTGTCGGACATGTGGCGGTTGTCGTGGCCGAGGGATGCGGTGCCGCTGAGATTGGTGAGCGTGCCGCCGGGCCCGACGCCATTGACGCGCACATCGGGCGCGAATTCCGCCGCAAGCTGCCGGATCAGACCCGCGACCGCGTGCTTGCTTGCGGTATAGAGCGGGCCGCCGCCGCCCGCGTGCAGCGAGGCGACCGAAGCGGTGAAGATCATGCAGCCCTGCGAGGCGATCAGTGCCTCATGCGCCGCGTGCGCCGCATAGAGATAACCGCGCAGATTGATCGCGAAGATTTCCTCGAACGTCGCCGCCAGCATTTCCGGCGTGTAGCCCTTCAGCGGGCGATGGAAATCGAACACGCCGGCATTGCCGACCAGTGTGTCGAGCTTGCCGAAGGTCTTGAGCGCAAGGGCGACCGCTTGTGCGTGCGTGGCGTAGTCGCGCACATCGCCGGCGACTGTCGCAATCTTTTTCGGGTGTTTCGCCTTGAGCGCGGCGAGGCCGTCGGCATTGCGGTCGACGACGACGACGCCGGCCGCGCCCTCGTCGAGATAGCGCAACACGACGGCGCGGCCGATGCCGCTTTCTCCGCCGGTGACGATCGCGACATTGCCGTCGAGCCAGCCCATTTGCCCGCTCACAGGAAGATGTTGAGGTTCTTCGCCAGCATCACCGTCTGGGTGATGTAAATCTCGCGTTTCGACAGGCGGAAGTGGCCTTCGCCGATGCGGCGCAGCCGATCCTTGCGCCGCGCGATCAGCCAGTCTTCCTCGGTCTCGTTGCGGCCGCGCACCGCGAGGATCACCGAATGCACCACATATTCGTCGGTGCGCTCGATCGGCTCGACCTCGATGTTGGAGACCATGTAGCAGGTGCGGGTCGGCGGATCCTCGGCCCAGGCGGTCTCGTGCAGCGAGCGGGTGACGCGGCGACGCAGGTTGAGCAGATCGTCGTCGAAATGTGCCATGCGCGTATGCGAGTAACGCGGCGCCTTATCCTTTCGGTAGCGGGCCTGCACGCCGGGCATCCAGTAATGGATATCCTCGGTCATGGTGCCGAGCCATTCCTCGTAACGTTCTTCCTCCAGCAGCCGCGCCTCGCGGTAGAGAAACTGTTCGATTTCGAACACGATTTCCCGTGGGGCCAGCGGCATCGGGCCCTGAACCTTGGGGTTGCGCAGGATCGGGTTGTCACCGAGGATTACAGCCATCGGATCAGTCCTTTGCTGGGCGGCCCGGCCGCGCCGTCGAGATGTCGGCCCAGACCGCGCCGTCCTGGACCTGCGCGGTGAAGGTCTGGATCGGATCGGTGGCCGGGAAACACAGAGCCTTGCCGCTGCAGAGATCGAAACGCCCGTCATGAACCGGACAGCAGACCTCGTGCCCTTCGAGCCACCCTTCGGTCAACGATGCCTTGGCGTGGCTGCAGGTGTCCTGGGTGACGAAGAACGTGCCGCCGACATTGAACACGGCGATCGGCTCGATGCCGTCGAGGGCGACGGCACGGCCTTCGCCGTCCGGCACGGCGGCGATGTCGATCAGCCGGGTCAGGGCCATGGCGTCATCCCTAAAACATACACTACTGTACTGTCGTATGACGTCGGACGAAAGCTGTCAATGCGGCTGCGGGGCGGCCGCGTCCGGACGTCCGGTAAAAGGCCCATAAACACCAGTTTCCGCTGGAAAGTTTGGGTTCTGCAGGAGGGCGGCGGCGTTTTGAACGGCGCCCCTGCCGGAAATGAAACTATACAGACCTGTATTGAAATGCTAGACGACCCAACCGAGGAGCGAATGCCTTGCTGACACCCGACCAGATCGACACCATCGCCCGGCAGCTGGACGCGGCGGAACGCACCAAGGTGCAGATCGGCCATCTGTCGTCCGCCTATCCGGGGATGACCATCGAAGACGGCTATGCGGTGCAGCGGGCCTGGGTCGCGCTCAAGCTGAAAGCCGGCCGCACCCTCAAGGGCCATAAAATCGGGCTGACCTCGCGGGCGATGCAGCAGGCGTCGCAGATCAACGAGCCGGATTACGGCGCGCTGCTCGACGACATGTTCTTTCCTGAAGGCTCCGACATTCCGATGGCGCGGTTCATCGAGCCGCGCGTCGAGGTCGAACTCGCCTTCATCCTGCGCAGGCCATTGAAGGGGCCGGGCTGCACGCTGTTCGACGTGCTGGAGGCGACGGACTATGTGACGCCGGCGGTGGAGATCATCGACGCGCGTATCCAGCGTATCGATCCCAAGACCAAGGCGATGCGGCGGGTGATGGACACCATCTCCGACAACGCGGCGAACGCCGGCATCGTTCTCGGCGGTCGTCCGGTGAAGCCGAACGACGTCGACCTGCGCTGGGTGTCGGCGCTCTGCTACCAGAACGGCGTGATCGAGGAGACCGGCGTCGCCGCCGGCGTGCTCAATCATCCCGCCAACGGCATCGCCTGGCTCGCCAATCGGCTCGGGCCGCATGGCATCACGCTGGAGCCGGGACAGGTGGTGCTGGCCGGTTCGTTCACGCGGCCGGTGTTCGTCAAGGCCGGCGACACGTTCCATGTCGATTATGGGCCGCTCGGCGGCATCGCGTTCCGGTTCGTATGAACATGGCCGATACGCTCGACAACGCCTTCAAGAAACGTCTCGCCGCGGGCGAAAGCCTGATCGGCTTGTGGGTCGCGCTGGCGGAAAGCTACACCACGGAAATCTGCGCCGGAGCGGGCTTCGACTGGCTGCTGCTCGACGGCGAGCACGGGCCGAACGATGTGCGCTCGCTGCTGCGGCAGTTGCAGGCCATGGCGCCGTATCCGGTGCATCCGGTGGTGCGGCCGCCGGTCGCCGATGTCGACCTGATCAAGCAATATCTCGACATCGGCGTGCAGACGCTATTGTTGCCGATGATCGATGACGCGGAGCAGGCGGCCGAGATGGTACGCGCGACGCGTTATCCGCCGGACGGCGTGCGCGGCGTCGGCGCGGGCCTCGCGCGGGCGGCGCGCTGGGGCCGCACGGCGGATTATCTCAAGCGCGCCGGCAGCGAGATGTGCCTGCTGTTGCAGGTCGAATCCCGCGCGGGCATCGCTAACGCGGAAGCGATCGCGGCGGTGCCGGGCGTCGATGGCGTGTTCATCGGCCCGTCCGATCTCGCGGCGGCGTTCGGCCATATCGGCCAGACGACGCATCCCGAGGTGGTCGCGGCAATCGAAAATGGCATCGCCGCCATTCGCCGTCAGGGCAAGGCCGCCGGCATCCTCGCGGTCGATGAGCCGGTGGCGCGCCGCTATCTCGAACTCGGCTGCGGCTTCGTCGCGGTCGGCACCGATGTCAGCCTGCTCGCGCGCAACGCCGAGCGGCTGGCGAAAACCTACAAGAAGTAAATACAAGCCGGGAGACGCCGATGGCACGGATCGAAGGCTTTGTCGCCATGTCCCACTCGCCGTTCTGGGACACGAACTCTCCCGTCAGCGGTCCCGGCGAAACGTTCGTGCGCGGTGTTGCCGAGGCGCGCGCCGCCGTGGCGCGGATCAAAGCCGATGCGGTGGTGATCTTCGGGCCGGACCACTTTCGCAATTTCTTCTACGACGTGCTGCCGCCGTTCTGTATCGGGCTCGAAAGCGTCGTCGGGTTCGGCGATTACGGCACGCCAAAAGGCGAACTGCCGCTCGACCGCGCGCTGGCGAGGGCGATCCAGGTAGGCGTCACCGAAGCCGGTTTCGATCCGGCGGTGTCGCTGAAGATGGGCATCGACCACGGACTGTCGCAAGCCTATGCGGTGCTCGAACCGTCGTTGAAAACGCCGATGGTGCCGATCATGGTCAATGCCAGTGGCTCGCCGCGGCCGACGATGCGCCGTTGCCACGCTTTCGGCAAAGCGGTCGGCGACGCGATCCGCGCCATGCCGGATAACAAATGCGTGCTGATCCTCGCGTCGGGCGGGCTGTCGCACTGGATCCGTCCGGTGTCGGAAGAAGACCCGGCAACCACGGCGGAGACGCGTGACTACGTTATCAACGGCCGCGAGCGCGTGGTCGAATATTCCGCCGCGCGCGATGCGTCGCTGCAGGAGCGGATCAAGCAGGGCGTCGATGGCCGCGTGAACGCGGAGTGGGATCGCTGGTTCCTCGACACGCTGTCGTCTGGCGATCTGTCGCCGATCCTCGCACTGACCGACGACGTGTTGCAGGAGAATGCCGGAAACGGCTCGCACGAATTGCGGGCCTGGGTGGCGGCGATGGGTGCGTGGGGCGGCCCGGTCGCGCCGATCGCTTACGAGCCGGTGCGGAGTTGGGTCACCGGCATGGGTTGTCTCGGCGGTTTCGCCGACGGTATCGCGACCGGTCGGGCGGCATGACCATGAATGCACCCATGGCTCTGACCGATCATCGTAGCGTCTGGACGCATCTGCTGCGCACGCCGTTTACGCAGGGATTCGTCGACGCGGGCGGCATCCGCACACGCTATGTGCAGGCGGGCGACCGCAACGCGCCGGCCGTGGTCATGATCCCCGGCACGGCGAGCAGCTGGGAATCCTTCTGCGCGAATATCGACGCGCATGCGCAGCATTTCAACGTGCTGGCGCTCGATCTGGTCGGCAGCGGCTTCAGCGACAAACCCGACCGTGATTACGAGATACCCGTCTACGTGACCCATGTTCTCGCCTTCATGGATGCCATGGGCGTGCGCAAGGCGTCACTGATCGGCGTCTCGCTCGGTGCCTGGATCGCCTCGCGCATCGCCGTCGATCATCCCGATCGCGTCGAGAAGCTCGTGCTGCTCGCGGCGTCCGGCATGATCTCGCATACGCAGACCATGGGCCGTATTCGCGGCACGCGCACCAAGGCGGTGGACGATCCGAGCTGGCCGAACGTGCAGTCGGTGTTCGAACCGCTGATCTATCGCCCGGAGGATCGGATCGACGACATCATCGCGGTGCGTCAGGCGGCCTATCGCCAGCCGGAAATGCGGCGCGCCATGGAGCACATCCTCTGCCTGCAGAATCCCGAGATACGCGCCCGCAACCTGATCGCCGAGGACGAGTGGCGCGGCATTCAGGCCCCGGCGTTGATCGTCGTCGCGCCGGACGATTCGGAGATGTTCTTCCAGACCGCGACGCGCGCGGCGCAACTCATGCCGAAAGCACAGACGCTGGAAATCCGGCAGGTGAAGCACTGGCCACATTTCGAGCGGCCGGACCTGTTCAATCCGGCGAGCATCGCGTTCCTGCGCGGAGTTTGATCCACCCGCATTGACGGGGCAGCTTCGGTGCGGTTTGTCTCGGGACAGATCGTTCAGGAGCTTCCACCATGTCCGGTGCATTCCCCGTCGTCATCCATCACAATCCGGTCTGCGGCACATCGCGCAAGGTGATCGCCGCCGTCGAGGCGGCCGGCTATACGCCACAGATCATCCGCTACATGGAGACCGGCTGGACGCGCCCGCAATTGCTGGCGCTGTTCGCGGCCGCCGGACTGACGCCGCGCATGGCGCTGCGCGAGAAGGAAGCGAAAGCGCAGGAACTGGGTTTGCTGAAAGACGGTATCAACGACGAGATGATCATCGATGCGATGATCGCGCATCCGGTGCTGGTGAACCGGCCGCTGGTGGCGACGCCGAAGGGCGTTCGCCTCTGCCGGCCGTCGGAAACGGTCTTCGCATTATTGGAAAACCCGCCAGCCTGACCGCGGAGGCGGCAGGCTGACGGGAAGTCGGTCTTTCGTCTTCTTGTCTTGTTATTTCTTGGCGATGCCGGCCTTGGTGATCACCTCGGCCCACATCTTGTATTCGTCCTGGATTTCCTTGGTGAATTCTTCCGGCGTGGTCAGCATCGGCTCGACGCCGGCCTTCTGCAGCTTTTCGACGAAGGCCGGATCTTTCAGCGCCTTCATGATTTCCCGCGACAGCGCGTTGACGATCTCGCGCGGCATATTGGCCGGGCCGATCATCCCGTTCCAGGTCAGCGCCTGGAAGCCCGGATAGAACTGGGCGATGGCGGGAACGTTCGGCAACTGGCTGATCGGCTGGAGCGACGAGATGCCGAGCAGACGCACGCGGTCGCTGTTGGTCAGGCCGAGCACTTCCGACGGGCTCGCGGCATACATCTGCACCTGGCCCGCGATCGTGTCGGTCAGCGCCGGTGCGCCGCCTTTGTAGGGAACGTGGGTCATGTCGATGCCGACGCGCTGTACGAACAGCGCCGCGGCGAGATGCGTGAGGCTGCCCATGCCGCCCGAGCCGTAGTTGAGCTTGTTCGGGTTGGCTTTCACATAGGTGATGAATTCCTGCAGCGTCTTCGCCGGCACGGTGGTGCTGACGGTGATGACGAAACCGTTGGCGCCGATATTGGAGATCGGCGTGAAGTCCTTGAGCGGGTCGTAGGGAACCTGCTGGGTCAGTGGCACCGGCGCGAGCTGCGACAGGGCGCAGACGCACAGTGTGTAGCCATCCGGCGCGGACTTGGCGACGAAGTCGGCGGCAATCGCGCCGCCGGCGCCGCCACGGTTCTCGACGATGAATTGCTGGCCCAGCGTTTCCGACAGGCGCTGCGCCGTCAGCCGGGCGATGGTGTCGGTGTTGCCGCCTGCGGCATAGGGCACGACGATCCGCACCGGCCGTTGTGGCCATTGCTGTGCGGTCGCCGACAACGGAGCCAGCAGCAGCACGGACAGCGATGCGATCAGGTATCGAAACAGCGGCTTCATGTTCCCCCTCCTCGGAAAGATTGACGCTTGATGGAATGAGCCTCCTGTGGCGGAGGTCTTGGTCGTTATGGTTTGCCGGCCGGTGCGCTCGCTGCGCGCGGCACATAGCCAAGCTGGGCCTGGCGCAGGAAATCCGGGGTCGGCGGCAGGCCCCAGCCTTCGCGCTGCTTGGTGCCGTCCCAGACTTTCGGGAATTGCGGCCGGTCTTCGTGCCACGGACGCGGCTCGAAGAAACCGCGCTCCTCGTCGAGCACGCGGTCGAGCTCGGCGAAGAACTCGGTGATGTTGTCGTCGGGATCGCGATGATAAGTTGCGAGGTTGTGGCCGGGCCCGTGCCGCACCGGACCCCAGATCAGCGGCACGCGTTGACGGCCGAGCAATTCGCAACTGCGGTGCAGATGCGCGGCATCTTTCAGCTCGAACGCGATGTGATGCATGCAGGCGGCATTGCCGCGGATGAAGTTCACCGCATGGTGGTCGGCGTTGCAGCGCAGGAACACGAAGAATTCGCTGATCCAGTCGGAGACGCGGAAGCCGAGCACCTTTTGGTAGAATTCCGCCATTGCCGCCGGATCCGGAACGACGAAGGCGAGATGGCCGAGCTTGAGCGCGGCGGAATCGTTGCGTGCCGCTGCCGGCATGTCGAGGAACTGCGACTGCGTGAACAGTTCGAGGAGCGTTCCTTTCGGGTCGGTGAAGGCGACGGTCTGTCCGACGCCCGGCAGCGAGTCATTGCGCAGATCGCTTTTCAAGCCCATTGCGGCGAGCTGTTTCTGCGCATCCTTCAAATCGAGCGACGGCGAGGCTTCGAAGGCGATGCGCTTGCAGCCCTGTTCGCTACCCTTTTTCAGCACGATCGCCAACTGGCCGACGCCGGTGGCGAGGTAAGCGGCGTTGCCGTCGCGCGCGACGGGTGTCAGGCCGACGACCTCGTGGTAATAGTCGATCTGCCGGTCGAGATCCGGCGTCTCGAACGTTGCATGTCCGATGCGTTTGGCCTGGATCATGTCCGGGCTCCCGTCTTTGGAATCAGAATGGATTTCAAATCGCTCTGCGGCGCCGCCACGACCGGATTGGTCAGCGTACCGATGTGTTCGATGCTGGCGCTGACGGTGTCGCCGGCTTTCAGGAAGATTCCGTAGCCGAGACCGACGCCGTTCGGCGTGCCGGTGGCGATCACATCGCCGGGATTGAGCGCGAGGATCGACGACAGATAGGAAATCTGTTCGGCGACATTGAAAATCATGTTGCCCGCGGTGTCGTCCTGCATGGTCTTGCCGTTCAGCGTCAGGCTGAGGCGCAGCTTCTGCGGATCGCCGACGGCGGAGGCGGGGACGATCCACGGCCCGAGCGGGCCGAAGGTGTCGAAGCTCTTGCCCTGAAACCAGTCGAATTTGAACGGGAAGTCGTTCCGGCGGGTCAGGTCGCGCGCGCTGATATCGTTGAACACCGTGTAGCCGGCAACGTGCTCGAGCGCCTGCGCCACCGGAATATTGCGGCCGCCGCGGCCGATCACCGCCGCAAGCTCCACTTCCCAGTCGATGCGCTCGGCCATCGGCGGCAGCACGATCGATTCGCCGGGGCCGATGACGCTGCTGGACGCCTTGATGAACATGTAGGGCGCGCTGTCGGCCTTGCCGGCGAGCACGGTGCCCATCTCATTGGCATGCTCGATGTAATTGGACGCGGCGGCAAAGATGCGTGCCGGCCGGTAGGGCGCGGCGAAGCGGCTGGCGTCCGGCGTCGGCGCGAGGCCTTCGCGTTCGGTTTCGGCGCGCTTGGCCAAAGCCACGATATCGGCCTCCAGCGCGGGCCAGGATTCCATCACCCGTGCGAGGCCGGCAGCGGCCGCTGTCGCGACGGCGGGACGGGAGGCCAGTTGAGCAAGTTGCTGCAGGTCGAACATGCCGCGCTCGACCAGCAGCACCGGCCGATCGCCGGTCCCCGAGCGGTAACTGCCAAGCGCAAACCAGGACACCGTGACCTCACTGCGTCGAAAGAAGTATGTGCATACACAAATAGAATTTGCGTATACCTGTCAACACCAAACGGAATGGGGACAGGGAAGGCCCGTTTTATCGGCAAAAATCCAGAATATGTCGTGGGTCCGGTTCCGCCCCGATCGCCGTTGGCGCGTCTCTCGGTTGCGTCTCTCGGGAGATTTCGCTATTTATGTATGCACGGATCGCTATTGTGCATTCCAAACGCGCCGCGCCGGCGCTGAAACCCACCCGTGCCGTCCCGGCGCGGCAACCGGAGAGTCCCATGGCAAAGATGCGTCATATCGCCATCTCGGTGAAAGACCCCGAAGCGGCCGCCCGCTTCTTCGAGCAGGCGTTCGGCATGACCCGCGCCGGCAAAGCGATGCGCGGCGTCTACATGACCGATGGTGTCATCAATATCGCGCTGCTGAATTTTGGCGACGAGCCGGTGCCGGGCTTCGAGACCCAGAAGGGCTATGAGGGTCTGATCCATTTCGGCATGTGGGTCGATGACGTCGAGGAAGCGGACCGCAAGGTGAAGGAAGCCGGCGGCTCCTACATGGCCGGCCGTCATGAGAAGGATCCGAACGTTTTCTACGAGGTGAAATACAAGACGCCGGAAGGCATCGTCTTCGACATCACCCAGAACGGCTGGAAGGGCGCGGTGAAGGATGTCGTTCCGGCGAAATCCGAGCGCGCGGCCTGATCTGACGCACAGCAGCCTGAATATGCGGCCCGGAAAGGTTCTCGTTCTCATTCCGCTATCGGCGGAGTGCGTCACGGCGTTGCAGGACACCTACGACACACTGGTCTCGCCGAAAGGCTGGCCGGAGGCCGACGTGGCCCGCGACGGCGCGACGATCCGCGCGGTGGTGACCAACGGTTCGCGCGGCTTGTCGGCGGTGGAAATGGCGGCCCTGCCGGCGCTGGAACTGATCGCCTGCTATGGCGCCGGTCATGAGAATGTCGACCTTGCCGCCGCACGGCAACGCGGCATCGCCGTCACCAGCGCGCCGGGCGCCAACAGCGACACCGTCGCGGACCATGCGCTCGGTCTGATGCTGGCGGTGGCGCGCGACATTCCCGCGCGCGACCGCGCGGTGCGGGCAGGTGGCTGGGATGCGATCCGGGGCGCGCGGCCGACGCTCACCGGCGCGACACTGGGCTTGCTTGGCCTCGGGCAGATCGGTGCGCGAATCGCCAGGCGGGCGGCAGCCTTCGACATGCGCGTCGTCTATCACACGCCCAAGGCGAAGCCTGATGTTCCCTGGGCCTATGCGGCGACGCCGGCGGCGCTGGCGGAACAGAGTGACTTTCTGGTGCTGGCCTGTCCGGGCGGCCCGGCGACACGGCATGTGGTCGATGCCGGGGTTCTGGCGGCGCTGGGGCGCGGTGGATTCCTGATCAATGTGGCACGCGGCAGCGTCGTCGACAGCGCGGCGCTGCTTGCGGCGCTCTCGGCGCGAACCATCGCCGGGGCCGGACTGGACGTGTGGGATGGAGAGCCGGATTTCCCGCCAGCGTTGCTGCAATCGCCGCTGGTGGTGCTCACCCCGCATATGTCCGGCCGGTCGCCGGAGGCATTCCGCTATCAGAACAAGCTTCTGTTGAGTAATCTCGCGGCGGTCTTTACCCAAAAGCCGTTGCAGGCTCTCGTCGGCTGACGGCCTCCGTGTCTGGCCTGGTCACGGGAGTGCTTCGGCAGATCGCGGTCCGCGGAGACGAGATGACGACAACCACCAGCGTCAATCGCATCTACAAGTCGATTGCCGAACAGATCATCACCGGCAATCTGCAGCCCGGCGAAAAGCTGGAAGAGAAGGTGCTGGCCAGCCGCTTCGGCGTGTCGCGGACGCCGATCCGCGAGGCATTGCGGGAACTCAGCGCGCGCGGGCTGATCAATCTCATTCCCCGCCGTGGCGGCATGGTCGCCGAGATCGGGCTCGAGCGGCTGTCCGATATGCTTGACGCCGAATGCGAACTGGAGGGGCTGTGCGCGCGGCTTGCCGCCATGCGCATGACCGCGCTGGAGAAGGGCCAGTTGCGCGATCTACACGATCGCTCGCGCCCGGTGGCGGAGCAACAGGACGGCGCCGCCTATCTGCTCATGAACCAGGAATTTCATGATCTGATCTGCGCCGGCGCGCACAATGAGACGCTCGCGGATACGACGCGCGCGCTGCGCGAGCGGCTCAGCCCGTTCCGTCAGTCGCAGGCCGAGGAACAGGGGCGTCGCTTGCTGCGCTCGGTCGAGGAGCACGACGCCATTGTCGAGGCGATCGCGCGCGGCGACGGCAATGCGGCCTATGAAGCCATGCGCGCGCACAATGCGCGGCTCGGGACGGGCGTGCTGAAATTATTGCGTCGCTGATGCAACACGATCATTCCGGCTGCTGGACCTTCGGCGATACGTCGCTGACCCGCATTGTCGAATCCGAAGAACCGCTGCTGTCGCCGTTCGAGATCTATCCCGACTGCACGCAGGCGCATCTCGACGCGAACCGGAATCTCCTGACGCCGCATTTCTTCGATGCGCAGCGTCAACTTCTGACGATCACCATTCAGAGCTTCCTGATCCGCAGCGGCGGCAAGACCATCCTTGTGGATTCCTGCAGCGGCAATCACAAGCCCCGGCAGCGGCCTTTCTTCCATCAGCGCGACTGGCCGTGGCTCGAACGGCTCGCGGCGGCGGGCGTGCGGCCGGAGGACATCGATGTGGTGATGTGCTCGCATCTGCACGTCGATCACGTCGGCTGGAACACGAGGCGGGACGACGGGCGCTGGGTACCGACATTCCCCAACGCGCGCTATCTGATCTCGCAGCGGGAGTGGGACTATTGGCGGTCGGCGCCGGGTATCGCTGCGCTCGCGCGTACCGGCGATTTCATCACCGACAGCGTTTTGCCCATCATTCAGTCGGGGCATGCCGAACTGATCGAGGACCGGCGCGGCTTCTCCGATGTGATCGCCATCGAGCCGGCGCATGGTCACACGCCAGGGCACTTCGTGGTCCGTCTGTCGGGCGGCGGACGCGAGGCGGTGTTGAGCGGCGACGTGATGCACTCGCGCCTGCAGCTTCGCTATCCGGACTGGAGCACGCGGTTCTGTATCGATCCGGATGCGGCGCGGGTGACGCGCAAACAATTCCTGGCGGATCATTGCGACCGCGATGTGCTGGTGTTTCCCGCGCATTTTCCGACGCCGACGGCGGGTTTCGTCCGGCGTGACGGCGATCACTACGCTTTCGAATTCGTCGCGTCCGACGCGACCTGAGGCCGGGGCGCTGACCGACAAACCATCCTGCGCTCTGAGGCAAGACCCCGCGACGCCTGCTCTCCTACGGTGGACGCACGCGCCGTTCGGGCGCGCGCGACCCGTTGGAAAGTGCCGGTGCCATGACGAAAACTGATCTTCCCGAATTGAAGCGCGTGACCATCAACGGCCCGACCGCCGATCTCGCCGGGCTTGTCATTGGCTATCGCGAAGCGGGGCCGGCGAACGGTATTCCCATCGTCTGCATGCACGGCATCGGCTCCAATTCGTCCGGCTATCGCGCGCAGCTCGCCGGCCTGTCGGACACCTTTCATGTGTTCTCCTGGGATGCGCCCGGCTACGGCGTATCATCGCAACTGCCGTGGTCCGAGCCGCGGCCGGAAAGCTATGCTGACGCGCTTGCCGGTTTCATCGATGCGCTCAAGCTCGATCGCATCATCGTCATCGGCAGTTCGTTCGGCGGTGTGATCGCCGCCGCATTTGCCGCTCGTTATCCGCAGCGCGTGCGTGGCGCGGTGCTCTCGGCGCCGGCGGCCGGCCTGTCGCGGCAGCCGGCGGACAAGCGCCGCGCGGCGCTGGAAGGCCGCATCGGCGACATGGCGAAACTCGGCCCGGAAGGTGTCGCCAAGGCGCGCTCGGTCGCGCTGGTCGCGCCCGGCTCGCCGCCGGAAATCGTCGCAGCGGCCGAGCGGCTGGTCGCGTCGGTACACCCCGAAGGTTATGCGCAGGCAGCGCACACGCTCGACATGGCGGACACCATCGCCGTCGCGCCGAAAATTCCCGGTCCGACCATGGTGGTGGTCGGCGAGAAGGACATCGTCACGCCGGCCGACACATGCGCGCGGCCGATCCATGCCCGATTGCACAACGGCCGGCTGGAAGTACTGCCGGGTATCGGCCATCTGGTGAAGCTGGAAGCGCCCGATACTTTCAATAAACTGGTGCGCGACTTCGCCAACAGCCTGCCGCGCGCCTGAGCGGCGGGAGAGCCGCAAGGGAAGCCTCATGTCGTCGCCGCGCCTGCTCTTGAAAGGCGGCCGGGTTCTCGACCTCGATCGCGATCCGCACCATCCGGCCGTCGCCGATGTGCTGATCGTCGACGGGCGAATCGCGGCGATTGGCGCGGTGCCGGACGAGGTTGGCGCGGCGCCGCCCGAGACCATTGATCTCGGCGGCAAGCTGGTCGTGCCGGGCTTCGTCAACGCGCATTATCATTCGCACGATATTTTCCTGAAGGGCTGCTTCGATCCCTCGGTGCTGGAGTTCTGGGCGCTGAACGCGTTGCCGCGCGCCTATCCGCCGCGCAGCGACGAGGAAATCCGCCTCCGCACGCTGCTTGGCGCGGTGGAGTGCATTCGCGGCGGCATTACCACCGTGCAGGACATGCTGACGCTGTATCCGCTCACGGCGGAGCAGGTCGATGTGGTGAAGAGTGCCTATGATGCGGCCGGATTGCGCGCCATCCTTGGCCTGCAGGTCGGCGACATGTCGCCGCTCGATACCGTACCCTATTGGCGCGAGACGATTCCGCCCGAACTGCAGCCGACCTTGATGGGCGGCCCGCCGGTTGCCGGCCCCGACCCGGTCGCCGTCATGAACGAGGTGTTCGCGCGGCGCGATCCGGCCTCGCTGGTGCGTTGGGCGGTGTCGCCATCGAGCCCGGAGCGGTGCAGTCGGCCACTGCTGGAAAAACTCGCGGATGTCGCGCGCAGGTTCGATCTTCCGGTCTATGCGCATATCTACATTTCGCGGGCTGAGGCTTTGACGGCGCGGCGGATGTTCGGCGACTTCAACGGCTCGATGATCGACTATCTCGACGCGGTCGGGCTGCTCGGGCCGAAACTGACGCTGGCGCATGGCGTCTGGCTCGACCGGCGGGAGATCGACAGGATCGCCGCCGCTGGCGTGAGCGTCGTGCTCAACATGTTAAGCAATCTGAAGACCAAGAACGGCGTCGCGCCGATCCGGCCGATGCTGGCGGCCGGCATCAATCTCGCGCTCGGCTGCGACAATTGCAGTTGCTCGGACGCGCAGAACATCTTTCAGGCGATGAAGCTCTATACCTTCCTCGCCGCCGTCAGCGATCCGACCGAAGGCCCGCCCGATGCGGCCGATGCGCTGCGTGCCGCGACCATGGCCGGTGCGCGCACGGCGGGCTTGCAGGACCGGATCGGCGCGCTGCGCATCGGCATGCGCGCCGACATCACCGTGATCGACACCGACGATCCGGTCTATCAGCCGTTCAACAGCGCCGCGCGGCAGATCGTTTACGGGGAGGGCGGCCGCGCCGTGACCACCGTCATCGTCGATGGCCGCGTGGTCATGCGCGACCGGGTGATCCAGACTGTCGACGAAGCGGCGCTGCGGACGGAACTGGCGCGCATCGTGCCGGGCTTTCGCGCTGACGCCGACAAGGTTTTCGCGCGGACCGCACGGCTGCGGCCCTATATCCTCGAGGCCGACAAGCGCATCTGGCGCGAGGATGTCGGCATCGATCGTTATCTCAGTCGCTAGTTATCAAACGCCGAGATAGCGATGGCGCAGCTCGGTGTCGCCGCGCAACTGCTCCGGCGTCGTCTCCAGCGCGACCTTGCCCTTGTCCATGAGATAGATGCGGTCGGCGAGCGCGAGTGCGAAGCTGATGCGCTGCTCGACGATCAGCAGCGTCACGCCATCGTCGTGCAGGGTACGCAGTACGCCCTGCAATTCCTTCACCAGCCGCGGCGACAGGCCCTCGGTCGGTTCGTCGAGCAGGATCAGGCCCGGATTGCTGACCAAGGCACGCGCGGTGACCAGCATCTGCTGCTCGCCACCGGACAGGGTTTCGGAGCGCTGCGTGCGTCGCTCGCGCAGGCGGGGGAAGACATCATAGGCGCGCTCGACCGGCCAAGCGGGTCGTGTGCTGCCGGCGGGACGCTCGCGCATGGCGATGGTGAGGGTTTCCTCCACCGTCAGCGAGCGGAAGATACGCCGGCCCTGCGGCACCAGCGCGAGGCCGCGCTGCATCACCTTGTCCGGTGCGAGCCCCGAGATCGTGTCCCCGGCATAACTGATGCGTCCGCGGGTCGCCGGCGTGAAGCCGACGATGGAGCGGATCAGGGTGGTCTTGCCGACGCCGTTGCGGCCGAGCACGGCGACGGTTTCGCCGGCGTTCACCGTCAGCGACAGGCCCTGCAGGATATAGCTGTCGCCGTAGTAGGTGTGGATGTCGTCGATCTGCAACGCGGGCATCATGCGTCGGCCTCGCCGAAATAGATCGACTGGATTTCCGCGTTGTTGCGGATCGCCTCCGCGTCGCCGTCGGCGATCACCCGGCCCTGGCTCATGATGGTGAACCGTTCGCCGATCTCGAAGGCGACATCCATGTCATGTTCGATCACCAGCACCGTCACGTCGCGGCCGAGCGATTTCACCAGTGCCACCACGTTCTCGGTTTCCGCCGTCGACAGACCGGCGGTCGGCTCGTCGAGCAGCAGCACGCGCGGCTGCCGCGCCAGCGCCATGGCGATTTCGAGCTTGCGCTGCTCGCCATAGGACAGATCGCGCACGGTGGCGCGTCGCGTGTCGGTCAGCCGCCAGTCGGTCAGCACTTGTTTGACGCGCCGGGTGGTATCGGCGATATCCGAGGCCGCACGCCAGATGGTGTAGCGGTCCGGCAGGGTGCCCTGCACGGCGAGATAGACGTTTTCCTCCACCGTCAATGCGGAGAACAGCGAGGTGATCTGGAACGTGCGGGCGATGCCGGCATGCGCCCGCTGATAAGGACCGAGCCGGGTCACATCGCGGCCGAACAGGGCAATGCGCCCCTGCTTCGGGCGAAGCTGGCCGCCGATCATGTTGAACAGGGTGGTCTTGCCGGCCCCGTTCGGGCCGAGCATCACGCGGCGCTCGCCTTCCGCCACGGTCAGATTGACGTCGCTGACGGCCTTCACGCCACCGAAATTGATCGAGATGTTGTCGAGCGCCAGCGCGGTCATGATGCGCGCTCCCGGCGCCGCAGCGCCTTCTTGATCTCGCCGACGATGCCGTCCGGCGCCGCCAGCATAACGATGGCGTAGAGCGCGCCGAGGATGAAGGTCCAGCGCGCGGTGTAGGCGCTGATGAAGTTGCTCAGCAGGATGATGACGAAGGCGCCGATCACCGGGCCGGACAGGGTCGCGGCGCCGCCGAGGATCACCATCAGCATCACTTCGGCGGAAACGACGATGCTGGCGGCCTCGGGGCTGACGAAGCCCTTGTACTGCACGAACAGCACACCGGCGAAGCCGGCAAATGCACCAGAGATGACGAAGACGATGTATTTGTGCAGCCACACATGATAGCCGAGCGCGTTCATGCGTGTTTCGTTGCTCTGGATGCCGACGAGGGATCGCCCGAACGGCGACGCCAGGATCAGCCGCATCGTCACGAACACGATCACGAAGCAGACCAGCGCGAACAGATAGAATGACGAAGTGCCGGTCAGGTCGATGCCGGAAAAGCCGAGCGTCGGCCGCGTTACGCCGCGCAGACCGTCGTCACCGCCGGTGATGCTGCGCCAGGTCAGCGCCACACCCCAGGCGATCTGCGCCAGGGCGAGCGTGATCATCAGGAAGTAGACGCCGGTGGCGCGTAACGCCAGCAAGCCGAACGCGGCGGCGAGGAGCGCACCGGCCGCTATTCCCGCGAGTGCGCCGGCGAAGAAGTTGCCGGTGACATGCACGGACATCAGCCCGGCGGCATAGGCGCCGATCGCGAAATAGGCGGCATGGCCGAGCGAGGGCAGGCCGGTATAGCCGACCAGCAGATTGAGGCTCAGCGCGAAGATCGAGAAGATCAGTCCTTCGATCAGCAGGCCGGCATAGTAGGACGGCAGCCATGCGCCGGCGGCGGCGATGGCGAGACCGGCGATGACGAGCGCCCAGCGAAGCGCGGGCGATGATGGAAGCAGGGAACGATTACTCACGGCCGAACAGTCCGGTGGGCCGGATGGCGAGCATGATCGCCATCGGCACGAAGATCGTGAACAGCGCGTATTGCGGCACCAGCGCTTTGCCGAAGGTATCGATGAAGCCGATGAACAGGCTGCCGACAAACGCGCCCTTGAGACTGCCGAGACCACCGATCACCACCACGGCGAAGGCAAGCAGCACCACGTCGAAATCCGCGCCGGGATAGACGCCGAGCAGTCCGCCGCCGAGCACGCCCGCAACAGCGGCCATGGCCGCGCCGCTGGCGAACACGAGCGTGAACACGCGGCCGATATCGATGCCGATGCCGCGCACCATCTCCTGGTCGTCGACGCCGGCACGCACGATGGCGCCGATCCGCGTGCGTTCCAGCACGAGCCAGATCAGGACGACGGACAGCAGCCCGGCACCGGTCAGCGCCACGCGGTAGACCGGGAACACCATGGCGCCGACGCGGAACGCGCCGTCGAAGATCTCCGGCCGCGGCAGCGTGCGCGGCAGGCCGCCCCAGATCCAGATCGAAAGATCTGAGATCATCAACAGCAGGCCAAATGTCACCAGCACCTGCGCCAGTTCATTGTTCTCGATCCGGCGCAACACGCCGCGATGGATCACCGCGCTGAACAGGCCAACGGCGATCGGCGCGGCGATCAGGCCAAGCCAGAAATTCTCGGTGGCGGCGATCACGCTCAGCGCGACATAACCGCCGAGCAGATAGAACGAGCCGTGCGCGAGATTGATGATGCGCATCAGCCCGAAGATGATCGACAACCCCGCCGACAGCAGGAACAGCAGCATCGCCAGCGACAGCGAATTGAGAACCTGTATCGACCAGAAGCTCATCGTCGGCCTTTGCGATCGGGGGTGCCGATCTTCTCATTGTTGCACGATCGGCTGGCGCCGTCGTGAGTTCGTTCTGTTTGCTCAGCGGGCCCCGTCCGCTTCCGGACGAGGCCCGCACAAGCCGCCGTCTCCGGCCTGATCGTCAGCTCTTACTTGACCCAGCTATTGGCCGCGTCGGAATAGTTCGGCATCGCCATGTAGTCCTTCGGCGACCATTTCCAGAACTGCGACACGTCCTTGTATTCGGCGACCGGCTTGTTGATCAGCTTGCCGTTCACCTTCTCGACCTTGAAGACGTATACGTTGTGGATCGGGCTGTTGTACTCGTCGAAACGGAACTGGCCGCGCGGCGCTTCAAAGGACACCTTCTTCATCGCCGCGGTGAGCTGGTCCACGTTCTTGATGTCGCCCTTGAGTGCGTTCACCGCCTCGGCGATCACGCGGGCGCCGACATACGATGCTTCCGAGTAGAGCGTGGGGTCGCGCTTGTACTTGGCGCGATAGGCGTCGACGAACTTCTTGTTGGCGGCGGATTCGAGCGCCGACGCATAGTGCGACGCCGAGGTGATGCCGATCGCCGCATCGCCTTCCTGCTGCAGGATCAGGTCGTCGGTGAGCAGGATGGTGCTGACGAGCGGCAGCTTCCCCTTCAGGCCGTATTCCGAATACTGCTTCACGAACTTGATCGCGTCGGAGCCGGCGAACACGGCGCCGACCGCATCGGCCGACGAGGTGTCGAACGAGGTCAGGAACGGTCCGAAGTCCGGCGCGCCCATCGGCGGGTAGAGCGTCTTGACGATCTTGCCGCCCGCTTCGACGAAGGTGCGGGCAAAGCCGCCGGTCTGTTCGTAGCCCATGGCGTAGTTCGGGGCGATCATCACCATCTTGCGGTAGCCGCCCTTCTCGTAGAGCCATTGGCCGAGCGGATGGCTGACCTGGCTGCCCGAGGAGTTGGTGCGGAAGATGTTCGGGGCCGCGCCCTGTTGCGTGAGGCCGTCGGCGCTCGCCACGGTGACGACCAGCGGCACCTTTTGCGACACGATGTAGTCGCGCAGCGCATAGGCGACGCTCGACGACACGACGCCGCCGACGAAGGACACGCCGTCCTTCTCGACCAGCTTCTTGACCTTGGTCAGGCCGACATCGGGCTTCGCCTGCGTGTCTTCGTAAATCAGTTCGAGCTTGCGGCCGCCGGCGGTGCCGCCGATCTCCGACAGATAGAGGTCGAAGCCGTTGCGGACTTCCTCGCCGATGATCGTGTAGGGACCGCTGTTCGGCCCGACGATGCCGATCTTGATGCTGTCCTGTGCCTGCGCCACGGCGGCCGTGCCGAACAAGGCTGCCGCCATTGCCACGACAGAACGTGCTGCCTTCGATTTCATCATCGCGCACTCCTTCCCAATTGAGACAGATGACGCATCGTGTCGATGCGGATTCCAGTGCATGGAGCGGCGGCTAGCTGCGGTCCCACGTCGGCCGAGTGTTGCCGATCATCCGGACTACATCGTCGGACATCTGACCTGGCAAGCCCGATGCCGCTTATCGATCCATATCGGGGCCGTATAAATCGGCCCGCGGGCGCGTTGCGATCGGTGGAGCCCATCCCTCTTCGCACCAAAAGTCTGTCCGCGCCAAAAGCCTGCTGCTTCAGTGTCTTGACGCTAGCCAATTCGCCGGTTTGCAGCTTGCCTTTGAGCGCACCTCGGTTTGCCCGGCAGCGCAAAGGGCTGCGGCGCAAGGTCCGGCGTTTCGCCACCGGCGGTGCGTTGACCCTCGGGAGGCGGCCGTTAGACTGACGGCAGGCGTTCAGGGGGATTGCGTGCGGAACCGGATCGTGACTGCCAGCGAGAGCGGCGCCGGCCAGTTTGGCCGGTATTGGCAGGCCGTGTCGTCGCAGGTTGTGCGTGTCGATGCGTTGCCGGGCAATTCATCGGACTTCAATTATCGAATCCAGTCGCAGACCGTCGGCCCGCTGCAGTTCATCGATATCCAGTCGGATGCGGTGGTGCTGAATCGCTCCGCGCAGTGCATCGCCCGCGATCCGCGCAACCACTATATCGTCTCGCTGCACCGCGCCGGCCACGGCACGATCCGGCATGACCGCGCCGAGGTGGCCATGGCGCCTGGTACGCTGGTGTTGATCGACAAGGCGTTGCCTTACGAAACCACGTTCCACGACGCCTGCGCCCGGCTGTTGATCTGTATTCCGCGCGTGCTGCTGGAACGGCGGTTGAATGATTCCGACCGGTTTCTGCGGGTTCAGGTTCCAACCGACAAGGGGATCGGCCGGATTGCGGCATCCTATGCGGATTCGCTGTTGCAGGAGGCGGCGCATCTCGATGCCGTCGGACAGACGGATGCGGCCGCGGTCTGTGTCGATCTGCTCGCGGCTGCATTCCAGTCGGCGCCGGAAGGCCGACCCGCCGCGTGCGAGAATTTCAATACGGACCCGCGCCGCGGCGGCGGTCTCGTGCTGCTGTCGCGGATCCGCGCTTATGTCCGCGCCAACCTGTCCCGACCCGATCTCGATCCGGCATCGATTGCCGAGGCGCATGGCATCTCGAAGCGCTATCTGCACGCGCTGTTCGCCACCACGAACACGTCGGTCGGCGCGTTCATCCGCGAAGAACGTCTCGACCGCGCCTATATCGATCTCGGCAACCCGCGCTTGCGCGATCTCTCGGTGACGGAGATCGTGTTGCGCAACGGGTTCAACGACGTGCCGCACTTCACGCGGCGGTTCAAGGCGAAGTACGGCGTGCAGCCGAATACATTGCGCACCGCGCGGCGCGACGAACATTAGCGCCGGTGTGCGCCGCTCACCGGTGCGGCGACCGTCTCAGCCCGCAAAGAAATAGTGTGTGACGCCGAGCGCTTCCTCGGCCGGCACGATTAGCTTGCCGCCGGACTTCACCACGGTGAACTTGCCTTGCTTGAGCAGGTTTTCGACGTGCGCGAGATCCGCGACGGCGAATCCCATGGCGGCGATCGATGGCGGCGGCGAGAACAGCGAGCCGGGCAGATAGTCGGCGATGCCTTCCGGCGTGGTGAAGATCAGCTTCGACACCAGCGGCAGGTCGATCTCGTAACGGTTGCCGTTATGCGCCGCCTTGCGATTGGTGAGCGTTTCATAGTGCTTGGCGTTGGCCGCCGGGTCGCTGGAGATCAGCACCACTTCCGATAGCGCGCGGGCGCCGTTGCGGTGCGTCAGATAGCGTTCCTGATGCACGTATTCCGGGTTGCGATGCCGTGCCGCCTGGATCAGTCCTTCTGGCGTTTGCGCGCGGTCGAAATGCACGCAATCGAACCGTGCGGTGCGCACGCCCTCCGGCGTACCGATATCACGTTGCAGCAGCACCACGTCGGAGGTCTTGATGTCGGTATGGCTCAGACGCTCGTGCACCACGTTGGCGTCCTTGCAGCCGAAGCAGATGATATGCCCGCCCTGAAAGCGCTCGAGGAATTTGCCCCAGCTCCAGTCGGGCTTGCCCGGATTCACGATGCCGAGCACTTCCACGTAATTGTGCGGAAAGATGGCACACCGGTTGCCGGTGGCCAGCGGTTCCGGCGGCTGATCCGGCTTGGTGCTGCCGAAATGCACGGACAGCGGACTGAGGGTGAAGCCGAGTGCTTCATAGAGCGCAGAAGCCCGATCAAGATCGCGCACCGCGACGCCGACGTGGTTGACGCTGTCGATGTCTCCGGGGCGCTCCGCCATGGTTCGCTATCCTCATGCGTTTCGGGTGGGTTCTTGCCCTGTAGCGCAGGGGTGCCGCTGCGTCTTGCCCGTGAGCGCAAGCCGGGTTGCCCGATGGCGCAGGGAGGAAAAAGGGACGGCCGGGCCGCTTTTGTCCTCGTCCGCGATTTATAGGTCTGGACTATATATAAATAAGGATGGGGCGGGTTGCTGTGGCCTCGCTGCCGCGATGTGGTGACGGCAGGAAAGCAGGGGCATGATCGTGCCGGATATCGACAACATCAATCATGTGGGCATGGCGGTTCGCGATCTGCGCGACACCACGTCGCGCTACGAACGTCTTGGATTTCAGCTCACGCCGTTTTCGCCGCATTCGGGCGCGTGGAAACCGGGCGAAGCGGTGCAGAAGCTGAACTCCGGCAACCGCTGCGTGATGTTCGCCACCAATTATCTCGAAATTCTCGCCAGCGAGGATCCGGCCGCGCCCGCGCCGCGCATCGAGAATTTTCTCAAGCATCATCAGGGCGGCTGCATCATCTGTTTCAATTCGGAGGCTGTGCAGGCAGCGGACCAGCGGCTGGTGGCGAGCGGAATCAAGACCTCGGGTGTGATCCCCCTGCAGCGCGACATCGACACTCCGGAGGGCGTGCGTACCGCCAAGTTCGAACGAATGCAGTTCGCGCCCGACGATTCGCCGGAGGGCTATATCCAGGTGGCGCGGCATCTGACGCCGCAATACATCTACCAGCCGCGTTACATCGTGCATGCGAACGGCTGCAACCGGCTGAACGATACGTTTGTCGTTACCGATGACCTTGCGCATTTCGTCGAGAAATACGCGCGCTATGTCGGCGCAGCGGCGCAATGGAATGGCGACGACTGCGCGATCTTCGGCTTTGCGCTGGGTACGCGGTTGCTGATCGGTACCAGCCGCCGCATGGCCAAGATGCTGCCCGGCACGCTGTTCCCGCCGGTGCCGGGTATTGTCGCGGTATCATTCAATACCCCGGACCTGGCGGCGCAGCGCCAGCGTCTGGTGCAGGCGAGGGTGCCATTCAACGAGGCCGAGGGGCGGATTGTCGTGCCGGCGGAAGAGGCGAGCGGCATCGCCGTCGTGTTCGACAATCGATCATAAGCACGCGCGGCCATCGGTGCTCGCGGCCACAAGCGATCGCGTACAGAGAGGGAGGATGCGATGAACAGACGTAAGATGATGAGCGCCGTCGCAGCGGTGCTCGCGGTTGTCGCCGTGCAGCCGGCGATGGCGCAGGATTTTCCGGCGCGACAGGTCAAGATTGTCGTGCCGTATCCGGCCGGCGGTGGTGTCGACGGGCTGGCGCGCGCGTTGACCGACCGTCTCGGCAAAATCTGGAATCAGACCGTCATCGTCGAGAACAAGGGCGGCGCCGCCACCATGATCGGCGGCGAATCCGTCGCGCGTTCGGCACCGGACGGCTACACGTTGTTCCTGACCAGCGACTCGTCGATCACCAGCAATCCGTTTCTGTTCAAGAAGATGACCTATGATCCGATCAAGGAGCTGGCGCCGGTGACGCAGCTTATCGATCTGCATCAGATGGTGGTGGTCAATCCGTCGGTGCCGGTGAACTCGCTGCAGGAACTGGTGGCGTATGCCAAGGCCAATCCCGACAAGCTGAACTACGGTTCCTACGGCAACGGCAGCCAGCCGCATCTGCTGTTCGCGACGATTCAGGCCAAGACCGGGGCGCGCATCCAGCAGGTGCCGTTCCGCGGCATCGCGCCGGCGATCACCGCGACGCTCGCCAACGACGTGCAGATGACGCTCGGCGGCGCCGCGACCACCGGCGCACACACGCAGGCTGGCAAGCTGAAGGCGCTGGCGATCGGCCGCAAAGAGCGGCTGGCGTCGTTTCCCAACGTGCCGACACTGGCGGAAGCAGGCTTCGGCGATGCGGACCCGCGCTCGTGGTTCGGCGTGTTTGCGCCGGCCGGGACGCCGCCGGCGATCCTCAACAAGATTTCCGCCGATATCAAAAAGGTCCTGAACGAACCGGAGTTCAAACAGCGGTTCATCGACAGCGTCGGCTACACCGGTGTCGGCAATACGCCGGCCGAGTTCGCCGCCTTCATCAAGGACGATCTCGCCTACAAGAAAAACATGATCGAGAAGGCCGGCATTCAGGCCGAATAAGCTTTTCGACGGAACATATAAAAACGGCCGGTGCGATGCACCGGCCGTTTGTCTTTGACGTCGATTCTGCGTCAGGTCAGCGTCACCCAGCCCTCCGGCGGTTTCTTGCCGGGGTGGATGGTCTTGCAGTTCGGGCAGGTGCGCGCCTTTTCGTCCGCGTAGAAGGCGTTATAGAGCGGCGGCAGGTCGCGGACGATGCTTTCCAGTTGCACTTCGACGCGATGTACCAGCGTGTTGCACGCGAAGCAGTACCACTCGAAGCCGTCCTTCTTGCCGGCCGGACGCTTCGGCTCGACGACGAGACCGACCGAACCTTCCTGCGGCCGCTGCGGCGAGTGGCGCACATGCGGCGGCAGCATGAAGATATCGCCGGCGCGGATCGGCACATCGTAGAAGTTGCCGTTGTCGCAGACCTTGAGCACCATGTCGCCCTTGAGCTGATAGAAGAATTCTTCCATCGGGTCGTCGTGATAATCGGTGCGCTGGTTCGGCCCGCCGACGACGGTCACCATCAGGTCCGCGTCTTCCCACACCTGCTGATTGCCGACCGGCGGCTTGAGCAGATGCTGGTGCTCGTCGATCCACTTGCTGAAGTTGAACGCTTGCAACCGTCCGAGTTTCATCGCGGTTCTCCTGGTGGGGTGATGGGGCGTGGAAACGTCGAGTTCTGCAACGCGCGCCAGATCGTTTCCGGGTTGAGCGGCATGTCGAGCTGGGTGACGCCATAGGGCGCCAGCGCATCGATGGCGGCATTGACGACGGCGGCGGGGATGCCGATGCAGCCGGATTCGCCGACACCCTTGGCGCCGAGCGGATTGGCGCGCGCCGGTGTCTGCATCTCGCCGCGCCGCAACGGCGGAATCATCGTTGCTTTCGGCAGGCCGTAGTCCATCAGCGAGCCGGTGATGAGCTGGCCTTCGCCGTCATAGACGATGCGCTCCAGCAGCGCCTCGCCGAGGCCCTGTGCCATGCCGCCGATCAACTGGCCCTCGGCCAGCGTCGGATTGATGACGAGGCCGGCATCGTCGACCCAGTCGATGTGCTCGACGGTCAGCACGCCGGTGTCGGGATCGATCGCGACGCGGGCGAGACAGCAGCCATAGCTCCAGGCTTCGCCATCGGCATGAAAGACGACGTGGTTCGCGAGGGCGAGGCCGGTTCGGTCGCGGTCATCGGCGGCATCGGCCAGCGCCTTCCAGCTTACCCGCACGCCCGGATCGTCGAGCCGTGCAAATCCCGTGTCAGTCGCGGCAACCTCGTCGGTTGCACACTGGAGCAGGCGCGCGGCGAGTTCGTGCGCCTTGGCGGCGAAGCCGCGGGTCGCGAGCAGCAGCGCGCTGCCGCCGATCGGCGTGCTGCGGCTTGCCAGCGCGCCGATGCCGGCCGGCGTGCGGGCGGTATCGCCGTGACGCACCACGATCTGCGCGAGCGGAATGCGCAATGTGTCGGCGACGATCTGCGCATAGCTGGTTTCGCGGCCCTGGCCCTGCGCGCTGGTGCCGGTGGCGGCAACGATGTGGCCATCGCTGTCGAGGCCGACGGTGGCGCTTTCCCAGCCGTGGCCGCACGGCTCGACATAGAATGCGACGCCGATGCCGGTGAGCGCGCCGCGGCGGCGTTCCCTGGTCTGCTGCTTGCGCAGATGCGGATAGTCCGACTGAGCGACGGTTTTCGCGAGCAGCGTCGGATAGTCGCCGGAATCGAGCACCTCGCCGGTCGGCGTCGTGTAGGGAAATTTCGCCGGGGCTATGAGATTGCGCTTGCGGATGGCGATCGGATCGAGGCCGAGACGGCGTGCGCCGTCATCCATCAGCCGCTCCATCAACATCGCGGCTTCCGGGCGGCCCGCGCCGCGATAGATGTTCATCGCCGCGGTGTTGCTGCGCTGCGCGGCGATGTCGATCGCGACGGTCTCGATGCGATACGGACCGGGCAGGATGCGGCCGCCGTTGCGCGCCGGCATGAAGGCGCTGTAGGGCAGCCAGTGTCCGAGCGGGAATGCCAGCCGCGCGCGCAGCGCCAGCGCACGGCCGGTTGCGTCGAACGCGAGCTGGCCGGTGCTGGTGGCGCCGCGGCCATGGGTCGCCGCCAGCATGTCCTCGCTGCGCGCCGCACACCATTTGACCGGTTGCTGCAGCGTGTAGGCGGCGTAAGCGACCATCGCTTCTTCCGGATAGATCGATGCCTTGCCGCCGAACGCGCCTCCGACATCCGGCGCGATGACGCGGATATGCTCCTCGGTCAGATCGAGGATGCGCGCGAGATCCTGCCGCGCGCGGTGCGGTGTCTGGGTCGAGAGCCAGACCGTCAGGGTGCGGGTCCGGTGATCCCAGTCGGCAAGCGCGGCGCGCGGTTCGAGCGCGAACGGCGCGACGCGCGCATGCCGCACGGTGACATTGGCGATGACTGCGGCATTCTTGAACGCCGCCTCGACATCGCCCTGCGTCCACTGATGGGCGATTGCCGGTTCGTCGATCGGCTGCGTGGTATCCGGATCGATGTCGAGGGCGATGAGGTTCACCGCGTCGGCGGCTTGCGGCGCGGTTTTCGCGATCACCGCCGCGAGCGGCTGGCCAACGGCCTCGACCGTGCCGGTCGCCAGCGGACGGAAATAGGACTGGGAGACGCCGGGCAGCACGGCATTGACGGCCGCCGCGCCGAGCGATGCCAGATCGTCGCCGCTGAAGGCCGCGACCACGCCCGGTGCCTCCAGCGCCGGAGCAAGCGACAGGGTCGCGATGCGCCCGTGCGCATAGGCACTGCGCAGGAAGCTCAGATGCAGGCAGCCCGGCGGGTTGATGTCGTCGACGAACTGCCCGCGGCCGGTGACCAGCCGGGCATCCTCGAACCGGGCGACCCGATGGCCGATGCCCCCCGGATGGTCGGTGGACGGGCGCTCAAGTTTCGACATGGTTCGGCATCGCTGGCCTCGACATGGCTGGCTCGGTCCCGGCACCGCGCAGCAAGGGGCTGGGGCTTTATTTCGAGCCGGGGCATCTATAAGGCAATCAGGTTTCTTGCTATGAATTTATCCGCTTGCCGTATGAATATGGCTGGCGACGGAGAACCATGGCGGGCCGCAACGAGACACCGATGAATGTGACGATCCGCCAGATTCAGGCATTTCTGGCGGTGGCGGAGCTTGGCAGCTTCACGCGGGCGGCGGAGCGTCTGCATGCGGCGCAGCCGGCACTGTCCTTGCTGCTGCGCCAGCTCGAGGAAGAACTCGGCACCCGGCTGCTGGATCGCACGACGCGGCGCGTCGAACTGACCGAGGCCGGCCGCGAATTCAAGAATTCCGCCGACCGCATTCTCGACGAGCTGCACCACGCCGCGCGCAGCGCGCGCGATCATGCCGCGCGCCGGCGCGGCCGCATCAGCATCGTCGCGCCGCCTTTGCTCGCCGCCGTGCTGATGCCTCACGCGATCGCCGAATTCGGGCAGGCGCATCCCGGCATCGAGATCAAGCTGATCGAGGCGCGCACCGACCAGATCGTCGATCTGGTGCGCTCCGGCGGCGCCGATTGCGGCGTCGGCACCTTCGCGGTCGATGAAAGCGGGATCGACCGGACCCGGCTGACGCGCGACAATCTGATGCTGTTCTGCGTGCCCGGTTGCGAACTGGCGGACCGGCCGAAAGTGACATGGGATGACGTGGCGCGGTCCGGCCTGCCGCTGATCACGCTGACGCGCGACAGCGGCATCCGGTTACTGGTCGAGGTCGGTTTCGAATCCGCGCGCAAGCCATTGCAACCGGCGTTCGAGGTGACGCAGATCACCACGGCGCTGGCTTTGACGGCGGCCGATCTTGGCGTCGCGGTGCTGCCCGCCTATGCCTGGAACGCGGCGCGGCATGACCAACTGGTCGTGCGCGAAATGACCAAGCCGTCGATCGTGCGCGATATCGTCATGATCAGCGCCCAGGGGCGCACCCGGACACCGGCAGTGATCGCGTTCGAAGCGGTGCTGCGTCGCCACGCGCAGCAGCATGTTCCCGGCGAAATCGTCGCACGGGGCGGCGGGACGGCTGCGCCTCGCCAGCGCGGCTGATCCGTTTCCGCACAATGCGCGTGCGCCGCAAACGCGCGCGCCCTCCGTGGTTATCCCGCCGTCGACAAATTGATTTTGCGCTCGCCGGGGAAATGACGTTAGAATTATTCTCATCACGTCGAGCCGGATGGAATACTCTTGCCGAAATCCAGCAATTTTGCCTTCGGCGATCCTCCGGTTCCGACCCAGGCGCCCGTCGCCGATGAGGTGAAATACACCACCTGCTACATGTGCGCGTGCCGCTGTGGCATCAAAGTCAGCCTCCGCGACGGCAAGATCCGCTACATCGAAGGTAATCGCGACCATCCGGTCAATCGCGGCGTGCTGTGCGGCAAGGGTTCGGCCGGGATCATGCAGCATTATTCGCCCGCACGGCTGCGCAAGCCGTTGCTGCGTACCGGCGCGCGCGGCAGCGGCGAATTCCGCGAGATCGAATGGGACGAGGCGCTGTCGATCGCGACCGGCTGGCTCGGCACGATCCGCGCCAACGATCCGAAGAAGCTCGCCTTCTTCACCGGGCGCGACCAGTCGCAGGCGCTGACCGGCTGGTGGGCGCAGCAGTTCGGCACGCTCAACTATGCGGCGCACGGCGGCTTCTGTTCCGTCAATATGGCGGCGGGCGGCCTCTACACCATCGGCGGATCGTTCTGGGAGTTCGGCGAGCCGGACTGGGAGAACACGCGCTATTTCATGCTGTTCGGCGTCGCCGAGGATCATGATTCCAATCCGATCAAGATCGGGCTGGGTCATCTCAAGAAACGCGGCGCCAAGGTGGTCTCGGTCAATCCGATCCGCACCGGCTATTCCGCCATCGCCGACGAATGGCTCGGCATCCGGCCCGGCACCGATGGTCTGTTCATCCTCGCGCTGGTGCATGAACTGCTCAAGGCGGGGAAGATCGACGCCGATTATCTCGCCCGCTACACCAATGCGGCGTGGCTGGTGGTCGACGCGCCGGGCAGCGCCGACGACGGCCTGTTCGCGCGCATCGACGGCGCGCCGCTGGCGTTCGACCGCAAGCGCAACGCCGTCGTCAGTTTTCACGATCCCGATCTCGCGCCGTCGCTGACCGGTGAGTACACGCTCGCCGACGGGCGCAAGGCGGTGCCGGCCTTCGTGCACCTGGCGAAGCGTTATCTCGACGACCGCTATGCGCCGGATACGGTGGCGGTTGAGACCGGCATCTCCGCCGAGACCATCAAGCGGATCGCCGCCGAACTCGCACATGTGGCCTTCGAGCAGGCGGTGACCATCGAGCAGCCATGGACGGACTGGACCGGCCGGCGGCACGAACGCATGGTCGGTCGGCCGATCAGCATCCACGCGATGCGCGGCATCTCCGCACATTCCAACGGCTTTCACACCTGCCGCGCGCTGCATCTGTTGCAGGTGTTGCTCGGCGCCGTCGATACGCCGGGTGCGTTCCGTTACGAGCCGCCTTATCCAAAACCGATCCCGCCCGGCATCAAGCCGGCCGGCCCCGCTGCGCCGAACACGCCGCTCGCCGGTCCGCCGCTCGGTTTTCCGCAGGGGCCGGGCGATCTGCTGGTGGATGTTGCCGGAGAGCCGCTGCGCATCGACAAGGCGTTCTCATGGGAGGCGCCGCTCGCCGCGCACGGCATGCTGCATACGGTGATCGCCAACGCACATGCCGGCGATCCGTATCCGGTCGATACGCTATTCATGTACATGGCGAATATGAGTTGGAATTCCGCGATGAATACCGCGGAGACCATGCGGATGCTCGCCGACAAGAATCCCGAGACCGGCGACTACAAGATTCCGCGCATCATCTATTCCGACGCCTACTATTCGGAGATGGTGGCGTTCGCCGATCTGGTGCTGCCCGATACCACTTATCTTGAGCGGCATGACTGCATCTCATTGCTCGACCGGCCGATCAGCAATGCGGACGGCGCGGCCGACGCGATCCGCCAGCCGGTGGTGCAGCCCGATCGCGACGTGCGCCCGTTCCAGGACGTGCTGATCGATCTTGGCGCGCGGTTGAAGCTGCCGGGGTTTGTCGATGACGCGGGCAAGCCGAAATATCCGGGCTTCTTTCCCGACTACATGGTCAACCACCAGCGCAAGCCCGGCGTCGGCATGCTGGCCGGATGGCGCGGCGCGGACGGCGAGGATGCCGGCATCGGCGCGGTCAATCCGCAGCAGCTTGAGCGCTATATCGAAAACCAGTGCTTCTGGCAGAGCCGCATGCCGGCGGAGGCACATTACTTCAAGCCGTGGAACAAGGCTTACCTCGCGTGGGCCGTGGCGATGGGCTTCCTCGACAAGCCGGAGCCGGTGTTCATCCAGCTTTACAGCGAGACGTTGCAGAAATTCCGGCTCGCGGCGCGCGGCCACGGCGATGTGCCGGTGCCGGACAAACATCGCGCGCGCGTCGAGACCTATTTCGATCCGCTGCCGTTCTGGTATCCGCCGTTCACCAGCGAAGCGGATGGTTATGCGCTGCACGCCATCACCCAGCGGCCGATGGCGATGTATCATTCCTGGGGTTCGCAGAATGCCTGGCTGCGGCAGATTCATGGCGAGAACCGCCTGCACATCCATCGCGAGACGGCGCGGACGCTCGGCATTGCCGACGAGGACTGGGTGAAGGTCACGAGCGCGCACAGCAGCATCACCGTCAAGGCGAAGCTGATGGACGGCGTCAACACCGATACGGTGTGGACCTGGAACGCCATCGGCAAGCGGTCCGGTGCCTGGAATCTCGCGCCTGATGCGAACGAAAGCCGTGGCGGCTTCCTGCTCAATCATCTGATCCGCGATCTGCTGCCGCCGCGCGAAGGCGGCTACCGCTACAGCAATTCCGATCCGGTGACCGGGCAGGCGGCGTGGTACGACCTGCGGGTGCGGATCGAGAAGGCCGCCGGACAACACGATCGCAGCGAACCGGCATTCCGCACGGTGGAGAGGGCCGATCTGCCGCCACGGCCGGACGTGTTGCGCTACGGTCAGATATTCCGGCCGAAGGCGGAAGCATCATGACCTCGCTCCCGCACACGCGCGGCACGGCGCGCCTCGGTCTGGTGATCGATCTCGATATCTGCGTCGGCTGTCATGCCTGCGCGGTGAACTGCAAGGAATGGAATACCGGCGGCGTCGCCGCACCGCTGACCGATCTCAAACCCTATGATGCCGATCCGGATGGCGTCTGGTTCAACCGCATTCACAGCTACGAGGTGAACGGCGAGGATGCGCGCACGGTGCACTTCCCGCGCTCGTGCCTGCATTGCGAGGAGCCGGCCTGCGTCACGGTGTGTCCGACCGGCGCCAGCTACAAGCGCGCCGAGGACGGCATCGTCCTCGTCAACGAGGATCTGTGCATCGGCTGCAAGCTGTGCTCGTGGGCGTGTCCCTATGGTGCACGCGAATATGATCTCGATGCCGGTGTGATGAAGAAATGCACGTTGTGCATCGACCGCATCTATAACGAGCATCTCGACGAGGCGGCGCGGGTGCCGGCCTGTGTCGCGACCTGTCCGACCTCGGCGCGGCATTTCGGCGATCTCGGCGATCCAGACTCGAAAGTGTCGCAGCTCGTGCGCGAGCGAGAGGGTTACGACCTGATGCCGGAGATGGGCTACAAGCCGACCAACAAATATCTGCCGCCGCGTCCGCGCCAGCGCGATGCTGCTTCGATCGGCGCGCCGGCGCTCGAACCGCTGCCGCAGGCCGGCGGTTTGCTCGGCCTGATCGATCGTCTGCTGTCCGGTTGAACGCGTCGTGCATCCCGCATCGTCCGTCATCGTTTTCACCACCCTGTCCGGCGCCGGTTACGGTCTGCTCGGCTGGCTCGGGCTTTATGCCGCCGCCGGCCTGCTGCCGATGCAGCCGCTATTCGCGCTCGTTGCGATGCTGACGGGTCTCGGCTCGGTGACGGTCGGGCTGCTGTCGTCCACGCTGCATCTCGGCCATCCGGAGCGGGCGTGGCGCGCGCTGTCGCAATGGCGCACCTCATGGCTGTCGCGCGAGGGTGTCGCGTCGATCGTCACTTATGTTCCGGCTCTGTTGTTCGGTTTCGGCTGGGTGATCGGTGGGGCGTTGCGCGATTGGCTGATGCTGATCGGCCCGGTGTTGACGCTCTGCGCGATCGTCACGGTGATCTGCACCGCCTATATCTATCGTTCGCTCAAGCCGATCCCGCGCTGGAGCAACGGCTGGGTGGTGCCGAACTATCTCGCGCTGGCGGCGATGACCGGCGTGCTGCTGTCGGCTGGACTCGCCCGTGTGTTCGCTGTGCCGCTGCCGGGGATCGACATCATTGCCGGTGCGACGGTGATCGTCGCGCTCGCGCTCAAGCTCGGCTACTGGTGGTCGACCGATCGTGCCAAAGCGATCAGCACGCCGGAAAGCGCGACCGGACTCGGTGCGATCGGGGCGGTCCGTCTGCTGGAAGCGCCACACACTTCGGAAAACTATCTCCTGAAGGAAATGGGTTATCGCGTCGCCCGCAAACACGCGACGAAGCTGCGCGTCATCGCGGTGGTGCTGGCATTCCTCGTGCCGCTTGCCTTGCTGGTGGCAACCTATCAATGGCCGATGCTGGCGCTGCCGTTCACCGTGGTCGCGCCGCTGATCGCGCTCGTGGGTGTGCTGACCGAACGCTGGCTGTTCTTCGCGCAAGCGCGCCACGTCGTGACGCTGTATTACGGCCGCCGGCTCGATCCGGCGGCCTGACTTGGTCGTCAGCTCAACGTGTCCCAGCCCGCGTCGGGTTTGAAGCGCGGGCCGTATTTCCCCTCGAGTCGCGCCAGCGTGTCGCGCACATCGGCGATGCCGCGCGTGCGGGCATAGTGCAGCGGTCCACCGCGGAACGGTGCGAAGCCGGTGGCGAAGATCATTGCACCGTCGACGATCTCTTCATTTTCGACGACGCCTTCGCGCAGGCAGGCGACACAGACATTGAGCATCGGCAGGATCATCCGGTCGGTGGCGTCTGGCGGCGGTGAGGCCGGCTGGCCCTGCTTCTCCGCCTTGCCGTCGCTCCAGCGGTAGAAACCCTGTCCGGTCTTCTTGCCGAGTTCGCCGCGCGCCACCTTGTCCTTGAGCCATTGCGGCGCCGGCGGCATGTCGTTGCCGAGGCTTGCGCGCAACATCTCCGCCACATGCAGGCAGATATCGAGGCCGACCTGATCGGCCAGTTCGATCGGCCCCATCGGCATGCCGAAGTCTTCCGCCGCCTTGTCGATGGTCTCTTTGCTGACACCCTCGTCGAGCATGACCATGGCTTCGAGCAGATACGGCGTCAGGGCGCGGTTGACGAGGAAGCCCGGTGCGCTCTTCACCGGCGCGGGCAGGCGGTCGATGCGGCCGAGGAAAGCGCGCATGGCGGCGAGCACCTCCGGCGCGACGCCGTCGTGGCTGACCACTTCGACGAGCTGCATCCGCGACACCGGATTGAAGAAATGCACGCCGACGAGGCGTTCCGGATGTGCCAACCCCTCGCGCAACTGCTCAAGCGGGATGCTCGACGTGTTGGTGGCGAGGATCGCGCCCGGCTTCATCTTCGGCTCGGTTGCGGCATAGACCTTGCGCTTGAGCTCGAGCGTTTCCGGCACCGCCTCGATGATCAGGTCGGCCGAGCGCACGCCTTCGCCATGCAGATCGGGGATCAGCCGGTCCATGGCGTCGCGCAGCTTGCGCCGGTCGCCGCGCCCGATCTTCTTGTAAAGATCGGCGGCCCGTTTGATTGCCGCGCCGAGCGGCTCTGCCTTCATGTCGGCGAGGCTGACGGTGAAGCCGTGCCACGCGCACCAGGCGGCGATGTCGCCGCCCATGGCGCCGGCGCCGATCACATGCACGCGCTGGCCGTTCCATTTGCCGGAGGCGAGGCTTTTCAGCGCGTTGCGCAGGAAGAACACGCGCACGAGGTTCTGTGCGGTGTCGCCGACGAGCAACCGGGCGAAGGACGGGATTTCGGCGCGGCGCATCGCCGCGTTGTCGCCGCCGTTGCGCTCCCACAGATCGATCATCGCGTAGGGCGCGGGATAGAAGCGCTTCGGCGCCTGTTTCGCCGTTTCGCCGCGCATGCGCCGCGCAAGCAGCGGCCGCGCCAGGCTCGAATTCATCGCACGGACGAGGAAACCCGGCGGCTTGATCCGGAGTTCGCCGCTAACGGCGCCGCGTACCGCGGCGCGGACATGCCGCTCCGGCACCACGGCATCGACGAGGCCGAGCGATTTCGCCTTACGGGCGCGCTCGGTCTTGCCGGTGAGCATCATGGTCATCGCCTGGAGCGGATTGATCAGATGCGCGAGCCGTCCGGTGCCGCCGAAGCCGGGGTGCAGGCCGAGCAGCACCTCGGGGAAGCCGAAGCTCGCATTGTCCACCGCGATGCGCCGGTCGCAGGCCAAAGCAAGTTCGAGCCCGCCGCCGAGACAGAAGCCGTGGATCACGGCGATGGTCTTGATCGGCAGCGCGTCGAGCTTGTCGAGCACGGCCTGGCCTTGCGCGATCGCGCTTTCGATGCCGGCAACATCGGTCGCGCCGCGGAATTCGGCGATGTCGGCGCCGGCGATGAAGCCGGATTTCTTCGCGGAGCGGATCACCAGCGCGCGTGGACGCTCCTTCTCGACGACGGTGAGCACCGCATCGAGCTCGGTCAGTACCTCGCGCGACAGGATGTTGGTGCTGCTGCCCTGTTTGTCGAACAGCAGCCACGCGACGCCATCCTCGTCCCGGCGCATCCGCCAGTTCGTCCAGCGATGGTCGTCGTCGCCGCCGCCGTTGCGGAACGGGCCGAGCTCGAGGTCGCGCGGACCAAGTACTTTGAGCACGGGCTGTCGCGTATGGGTCATGCTCGTATCCATCACACCGTCTCCAGCAGCATGGCGCCGCCCTGGCCGCCGCCGACACACTGGCTGGCGATGCCGCGCTTGAGGCCACGCTGCCGCATGGCGTTGATGAGATGCAGGACGATGCGGTTGCCGCTGGCGCCGACCGGATGGCCGATGCCGATGGCGCCGCCGTCGACATTGAGCCGGTCACGCGGAATGCTGCCGGCCGGGCCGGGGAGGCCCAGCACCTCGCGGCAGAACGTGTCGTCCTCCCACGCGGCGAGGCAGCCGAGCACCTGCGCGGCGAAGGCTTCGTTGATTTCCCAGAGATCGATGGCGGAAAGATCCAGGCCGTGCCGCTGCATCAGCACCATCGAGCAGATCGCCGGGCCGAGCCCCATCACGGCCGGATCGAGCGCCGACCACTCGCAGTCGACAATCACCGCTTTCGGCGTGAGATTGTGCTCGCGCACGGCGTCTTCCGACGCGACGATGACCCAGGACGCGCCATCGGTGATCTGCGAGCTGTTGCCCGGCGTTACCTTGCCCCACGGCCGCTCGAAGGCGGGTTTCAGCTTGGCGAGCTGATCGGCCGTGCTGTCCGGCCGCACGCCATCGTCGTGATCGTAGACGGTACCGTCCGCCGCGAACATCGGCGCGACTTCGTTCGCGAACGTGCCGTCTTTTTGCGCGCGCGCGAGCCGGTTCTGGCTCTCGGCGGCGTATTCGTCGGCGTCGCGGCGCGAGATATTGAACAGATGCGCCACCAGCTCGGCGGTCTGGCCCATATTGAGTTCGGTGATCGGATCGGTGAGCCCGCGTTCAAGTCCGATGATCGGTTTGAAGAAGCCGGGACGCAGGCCGAGCAGCGTCTGCAGTTTCGCGCCGGTCGAACGCGCGCCGTTGAGCCGTGCGAACCAGTTGACGGCGCTGCGGCTGAACACCAGCGGCGAATGACTGAGCGCATCGGTGCCGCCGGCGAGGACGAGATTGGACTTGCCTTCGCGGATCGCGCGGAACGCCTGATCGATCGACAGCATGCCGGAGCCGCAGTTGATCTGCACCGTATAGGCCGGCATCTGGTCGCCCATGCCGAGTCGCAGCGCGGCGACGCGGGCGGGATTCATCTCGTCGGCGATGACGCTGACGCAGCCAAGGACCACTTCGTCGAACGCGTCGGGCGCGAAGGGCTGCCGCATCAGTAGCGGCCGACCGCATTGCACGGCGAGATCGACCGGCGTGAACGGGCCGGGCTTGCCGCGTGCCTTGATGAACGGCGTCCGTGCGCCGTCGACGATATAGACCGGACGGTGGCTCATTGCGCCGCCACGTCCGGTTGTGCTGTCGCTGGCGATGACACGCCTCCCTGGTTGCGGGCGCCGCGCCCCACGAGATCCTCCGGCGCAAAGTCGTCGACGGCGATCACCGCCGCGACGGCTTTTGCCGTGGCGTGAAGCGCTTCGGCATCGGCCGCTGAAATGGTGCCTTGCCGCTGCGCCTGATCGATATCGCGCGTATGCGCCGCGCGCATCCTATCGCGGATCGGCTGGACTTGCGCGACCATCGCGAAGGCGCGGCGCAGCAGCGCGACGCCGTCCTTATCGGCGGTCTCGTCGGGGTGACGGTAAAGTCCGGTCAGTAGCCGGTCGCGCGTGGCGCTCGGCTCGGTGATGATGGCGGCGCAGTCCTGCGTCACGCGATCGCTCGGGCCGCGGCGACGCGGGCCGAACGGGAGGATCATCGGCCGCAGCAGCCAGGCCACCGGCCGGCTCGGGAAGTTGGCGATAATCTCGTTGAACCTCGCCTCGATGGTGGCGAAGCTGGATTCCAGACAGAACGTCAGCAACGGCAGATCGGCGGCGAGCCGCCCTTCGTCGTTCCAGCGCTTCAGCGCGGCGCTCGACAGATACAATTCAGAGAGAATGTCGCCGAACCGCGCCGATACCATCTCCTGCCGTTTCAAGCCGCCGCCGAGACTGAGCAACGCGAGATCGACCGCGAGCGCGAAGGCGGATGTATAGCGGCCAAGCTGGCGATAGAAACGCGTCGCCGCGCCGGCGGCCGGCGCGGGCGAGAATATGCCGCCGGTCCAGGCACGGCCGATGGCGCGGCCGGCATTGGCGAGGCTGTGGCCGACATGCCCCCAGAATGCCTTGTCGAACGCATCGAGGCCGCGTGCACGATCGCTGTCCTGCAGCGCCAGCATCTCCTTCAGGAGATAAGGATGGCTGCGGATCGCGCCCTGGCCGAACTGGATCAGGCTGCGCGTCACGATGTTGGCGCCTTCCACGGTGATGCCGATCGGCACCGCGCGATAAAGGCTTCCGAGATAGTTGAGCGGACCGTCGATGATGCCCTTGCCGCCGTGTACATCCATGGCGTCGTTGACGCTGATGCGCATCCGGTCGGTGGCCTGCGACTTCATCACCGCGGTGACGACCGCCGGGTGGTGCCCGTCATCGATCGCCGCGCAGGTCATGCGCCGTGCGGCGTCGAGCAGATAGGCCGCGGCCGCCATGCGGCCGAGACGCTCCTGGATCGCCTCGAACTTGGCGATCGGCACATGGAATTGCTCGCGAATGCGCGCATAGGCGCCAGTGACGTCGGCGGTGAACGCCGTGCCGGCAGCAGACAGCGATGGCAGCGAAATACCACGCCCCGCCGCAAGCGCGCTCATCAGCATCTTCCAGCCCTTGCCGCATTGCTCGCGCCCGCCGATCACATGGTCGAGCGGGATGAACACGTCGTGGCCCCAATTCGGGCCGTTCTGGAAGAACTGCATCGCCGGCAGATGCCGGCGACCGATCTCGACACCGGGCAGGCTGGTCGGCACCAGCGCGAGCGTGATGCCGATCTCGTCCTGATCGCCGATCAGATGATCCGGGTCGGACAATTTGAACGCGAGGCCGAGCACGGTCGCGATCGGGCCGAGCGTGATGTAGCGCTTGTGCCAGTTGAGCCGGATGCCCAGCACCTCTTTCCCGTCGAACGTGCCGCGGCAGACCACGCCGGTGTCGGTCATGGATGCGGCGTCCGAACCAGCCTCCGGACTGGTCAGACCGAAGCAGGGGATTTCCTCGCCACGCGCCAGCCGCGGCAGCCAGTAGTCGCGTTGCGGCTGCGTGCCGAACTGCAACAGCAACTCGCCGGGACCGAGCGAATTGGGCACCATCGCCGTCACCGCGGTGGTGAGCGAGCGCGACGACAGTTTGCGGATCACTTCCGAGTGAGCAAAAGCGGAGAAGCCAAGTCCGCCATATTGTTTCGGGATGATCATCGCGAAGAAGCGATGCGCCTTGAGAAAATCCCACACCTGCGGCGGCAGGTCATGCCATTCCCAGTTGATACGCCAGTCGTCGGCCATGGCGCACAGGTCTTCGACCGGTCCGGCGAGGAATGCTTTTTCCTCATCGGACAATCGCGCCGGCGCGAAGGCGAGAAGCTTCGCCCAGTCCGGATTGCCGGTGAACAGGTCGGCGTCCCACCACACGTCGCCGGCCTCGATCGCCTCGCGCTCGGTCTCCGACAGGCTTGGCAGCGCATGGCGCGCCAGACCGAAAATCGGCTTGGTCAGAAAGTCGCGCCGGAACGAGGACGACTTCGGTTGCGGTGATGCAGGCTGTGGAGACGTGGTTTGCAGGGACATAGGGCTGCCGGGATCCTTGGAGCTACCAACAAGCCGTGGCGGGGGATATGGTTCCTCACAACATTGTCGCCGGCAAGTATTGATCCCGTATTGATATTTATCCGGTCATCGACGGGTAGCCGGCGTGTTCGATCGTGTGAAAGCTTACATCAGCGAGGCCATCCTGCGCTATCTGTCAAAGCCGACAGTGCGCTATGCCCCGTTTTTTGCACCGGAACCCCGGGTTCTGCGGGATGCGCTGCAGCCGGGCGACATCCTGCTGGTCGAGGGCAATACCCGCCTGAGCGCGATCATCAAATTCCTGACCCAGTCCACCTGGTCGCATGCGGCGCTTTATGTCGGCGACCGAAGGCCGCAGGGCCGCTCCGCCAACGACGATCTGGTGCTGCTGGAGGCTGATGCGGAGGTCGGCGTCACGCTCGTGCCGCTGACCAAATATGCGCATTTCAACCTGCGCATCTGCCGGCCGGTCGGCATTCCGCTGGAGCAGCGGTATGCGGTGATCGACTACGCGCTGGAGCGGATCGGCCGTGCCTATGATTCCAAGCAGATCATCGACCTTGCGCGGTATCTGTTTCCTTACCCGCCAGTGCCGGTCTGGTTTCGCCGCCGGATGCTGGCGATCGGCGCCGGCGATCCGACCAAGGCGATCTGTTCGGTGCTGATTGCGGAAGCGTTCGCCTCGATCCGTTATCCGATTCTGCCGGAGCAGATCACCCACAACGGCAAGATCATCGGCATCGCGCCGTTCGTGGAGCGGGAAATCGCGCATATCCGCAAGCATGGACTCTATACGCCGCGCGATTTCGACGTGTCGCCGTATTTCCAGATCGTCAAGCCGGTGCTGGAGTCCGGTTTTGATTTCAGCACGCTCCCGTGGATGCCGCCGGAGCAGTAAACACTGGCGGAGCATGCTTCGTCCCGTCCGGATCGACGCTTCGCGTACCGCGAATTGATCTCGCCGAAAGTCGTTGATGGCGGCGTGGGTGCGGCATCATAGAATAAGCCGTGCAGGAGAGATGACGATGGCCCGAGAAATGTCCGCGCGGCAGCGCGCGAAAGCGTTCTGCGACCGGTTCGCGTTGCAGATTCCCATTCTGCAAGCGCCGATGGCGGGCGCATGTCCGGCGTCGCTGGCCATCGCGGTGGCCAGGGCCGGCGGCATGGGTGGCATGGGCGGCTTGATGACGACACCGGATGGCATTCGTGCCTGGGCGAGCGAAGTGCGCGCCAGCAGCAACGGCGCGTTCCAGATCAATCTCTGGGTGCCCGATCCGCCGCCGGTGCGGGATGCGGCGGCCGAAGCGCGCGTACGCGATTTCCTCGGTCAATTCGGACCGGCGGTGCCGGAAGAGGCTGGCAATGCCAAGTTGCAGGACTTCGCGCAGCAGTGCGAGGCGATGCTCGATGCCGGCGCGCCCGTCGTGTCGTCGATCATGGGTGTGTTTCCGGATGCGTTCGTCGCGCGCCTGAAGGAGCGCGGCGTCGCCTGGTTCGCCACGGTGACGACGCTGGCCGAAGCGCAGGCAGCGCAGCGTGCCGGCGCCGATGCGCTGATCGTGCAGGGGACGGAAGCCGGCGGTCATCGCGGCGCGTTCGACAATGCCGCGGCGGAGCGGCAGGGCGGCACGCTGCTCGCGCTGCTGCCGCGCATCGCCGACAAAATCGATCTGCCGCTGATCGCCACCGGCGGCATCGGTGACGGCCGCGCTATCGCCGCCGTGCTGACGCTCGGCGCCAGCGCGGTGCAGATCGGCACGGCGCTGCTGCGCTCGCCGGACGCGAAGATGCCGGCGGCCTATGCCGATGCGCTGGTCGAACTCGAGCCGGAAGGAACGGTGCCGACCCGCGCCTTCAGCGGCCGGCTCGGCCGCGCGGTGTTGAATGATTACGTGAAAGCGACGATGGCGCCCGACGCGCCGAGACCGGCGCCCTATCCGGTCCAGCGTGGCCTCGCCACCCCGATGCGGGACGCGGCCGGGCGTGCCGGCGATGCGCAGCACATGCAGATCTGGGCCGGGCAGGCGGCGGCGATGGCGCGCGCCGAACCGGCGGCGGATTTCGTCCGCCGTGTCTGGCAGGACGCGGAGCGGCTGTTGCCTTGAGCACGTGATCCGGCGAGGTGGCGGTTCGCCGCCACAGCGGTTACAAGGCGCGGATTCTTGCGATCTGCACCCTGAAAGCCAATGGCCCCGCCGCTCCTGCAACTCAAATCCATCGCGCTCACCTTCGGCGGCACGCCGCTGCTGGAGGACGCCGAGCTGTCGGTGGCGGCCGGCGAGCGCGTCTGTCTGGTCGGCCGCAACGGGTCCGGTAAATCGACGCTGCTGAAGATCGCCGCCGGCACGGTGACGCCGGACAAGGGCAGCGTGTTCGTGCAGCCCGGCGCGAGCCTGCGCTATCTGTCGCAGGAGCCGGACTTCGGCGATGCGCCGACGACGCTGGCTTATGTGGAGGCCGGTCTAAATGACGACGGCCTGCACCGCGCGCGGATGATGCTCGACGCGGTCGGTTTGCGCGGCGATGAAAATCCGGCGGCGCTGTCGGGCGGCGAGGCGCGCCGTACGGCGTTGGCGAAGGTGCTGGCGCCCGAGCCGGATATCCTGCTGCTCGACGAGCCGACCAACCATCTCGATCTGTCCACCATCGAATGGCTGGAGCGCGAACTGGACGGTCTTCGCACCGCGCTTGTCCTGATCAGCCACGACCGGCGCTTCCTCTCCAATCTGTCGCGCAGCACCGTGTGGCTCGACCGCGGGCGGACCAAACGGGTCGAGCGCGGCTTCGCCGATTTCGAAAGCTGGCGCGACGAAGTGCTGGCGGAGGAGGAGCGCGACCTGCACAAGCTCGGCCGCAAGATCGTCGCCGAGGAGCACTGGCTGCGCTACGGCGTCTCCGGCCGCCGCAAGCGCAATGTCCGCCGGCTCGCGGCGCTGCAGGATTTGCGGCAGGCGCGACGCACCCATCGCGGGCCGGAAGGCCGCGTCACCATGGCGGCGAGCGAGGCGGATGCCTCCGGCGCGCTGGTGATCGAGGCGCGCGACATCGCCAAGAGCTACGGCGACCGCGCCATTGTCGGAAAATTCTCGACGCGCACTTTGCGCGGCGACCGCGTCGGCATCGTCGGCCCGAACGGCAGCGGCAAGACCACGCTGGTGTCGATGCTCACCGGCGCGCTGGCGCCGGACAGCGGCACGGTGAAAGTCGGCGCGACCGTGGAGATGGCGACGCTGACGCAACACCGCGACAGTCTCGACCCGACGACCACGGTGGCCGACGCGCTCACCGGCGGTTCCGGCGACAGCGTACTGATCGGCGGCGAGCGCCGCCATGTGGTCGGTTATCTCAAGGACTTCCTGTTCGCGCCGGAGCAGGCACGCACGCCGCTCGGCAAATTGTCCGGCGGCGAGCGCGGCCGGCTGATGCTGGCGCAGGTGCTGGCGAAGCCGTCGAACCTCCTCGTGCTCGACGAGCCGACCAACGATCTCGACATGGAAACCCTCGACGTGCTCGAGGGTATGCTCGGCGATTACGCCGGCACCGTGCTGCTGATCAGCCACGACCGCGATTTCCTCGACCGGCTGGTGACCAGCGTGATCGTGCCGGAAGGCGATGGCCGCTGGACCGAATATGCCGGCGGCTACACCGATATGCTGGCGCAGCGTGGCGAGGACCTGACGCGCACCAAACCGGCCAGGGCGAAGGCTGAAAAGGTTGTCACGGAGCCGGTGCCGGCTGCCGTGCGCAAACGCAAGCTCAGCTTCAACGAGAAGCACGCGCTGGAAACGCTGCCGAAAACCATCGCTGATCTGGAAAAGCAGGCGCAGACCTTGCAGCAGCAGCTCGACGACCCGTCGCTGTTCACCCGCGACCGCGCGGCGTTCGACAAGGCGACGCAGGCGCTGGGCGAGGTGCAGACGAAACTCGCGGAGGCGGAAGAGCGCTGGCTCGAACTGGAAATCCTGCGCGAAGAGATCGACAGCCAGTAACTCAGGCAATCGGCTTGTCGTTCTCATCGAACAGGATGCGTTCGGCGGCGCCGTCGAGGTCGTCGTACTGGCCGTTGCGCAGCGTCCACATGAAGGCGCCGAGCCCGGCGAGACCGAGCGCCAGCGCGATCGGGACCAGATACAGGAAATCGCTCATGGTGCGGCCTCCGCAAAGACAGGGCGGACAGGGCTGGCAGCCTGCGGCCGTGGCGCATCCGGCGCGCGCACGCGCAACGCATTGGCGACCACCAGCAGCGACGAGCCCGACATGGCGATGGCCGCGACCAGCGGCGTGACATGACCCAGTACCGCAATCGGCACGGCGATCGCGTTATAGGCAATGGCGAGCGCGAGGTTCTGCCGGATCAGCCGCGCCGCGTCGCGTGCCACGGCGATGGCTTGGGGAACTGCGCGCAGATCGTCGCGCAGGAACACCAGATCGGCGGCGTTGCGGCCGACATCGGCGGCGGAGGCGGGCGCCATCGACGCCTGCGCGGCGGCAAGTGCGGGCGCATCGTTGAGGCCGTCGCCGACCATCAGCACGCGATGACCTTGCGTGGCCAGCGCCGCGAGATGCGCGGTCTTGCCGGCCGGCGTCGCTTCGGCGCTGTGACGGAGGCCGAGCGTTTCCGCGAGCGCGCTGACGCGGCTGTCGCGGTCGCCGGACAGGATTTCGACCGGCAATCCGCTGGCGGTGAGTGCGCGCATGGTTTCGTGCGCGCCCGGCCGCAGCCGGTCATCGAACCGGAACGTGGCAAGAACAACGCTGTCGCGGGTCAGCGCCACGCCGTCACCGGTCGCTGCGCCGGCCCAGCCCGGCCGTCCGAGCCGGATGACGGATGATCCGTCGCGCGCTTCGAGGCCGAAGCCGGGATGCTCGGTGACGTCATGCAGCGCCGGCACGGCGGTATAACCGGCCGCCGCGGCGAGCGCGCGCGAATAGGGGTGCCGCGAATGCGCGGCGAGCGCGCCGGCGAGCGCCAGAACCTGCGGCGGCATCGCATCGCCGTTGACGAGGCGCGGCTCGCCGAAGGTCAGCGTGCCGGTTTTGTCGAACACCACGGTATCGACGGTGGCGAGCCGCTCCAGCGCACCGCCATCTTTCACCATGATGCCGCGATCGAACAGCCGCCGCGCCGCGACCACCTGCACCATCGGCACGGCGAGGCCGAGCGCGCAGGGGCAGGTGATGATGAGGACGGCGATGGCGACGGTGAGCGCGCGATGCACGTCGCCGGAGGCGATCATCCAGCCGATGAAGGTGAGGAGTGCCGTCGTGTGCACGACCGGCGCATAAAGCTGCGCGGCGCGGTCGGCGATGCGGCGATAACGCGAGCGGCCGGATTCGGCGGCTTCCATCATCCGCATCATCTCGGCGAGGAACGAGTCCTTTGCCGCTGCCGTCGTGGTGAGGGTCAGCGGCCCGGTGAGGTTGAGCATGCCGGCCTGCAGCGTGGCACCGGGGGCAGCTCGTTGCGGCACGCTCTCGCCGGTGACCAGCGATCCGTCGATGTCAGACGTGCCGCTGGCAACGACGCCATCGACCGGAATGCGCTCGCCGGCGGCAACGAGCAGCATCATGCCGGGTACGATCTCGGTGACCGGCCGGTAAATGCGGCGGCCGTCCGTCTCCAGCACCATGGCGCCGCGCGCGGCGAGGCGGGCGAGCCCTTTCACGGTCGCGCGGGCGCGGTCGCGCATCAGGTGATCGAGGGTGCGGCCGATCAGCAGGAAGAACAGCAACGTGATCGCCGCGTCAAAATAAGCGTGCGGGCCGCGCGTCGCGGTTTCGTAGAGGCTCAGACCGAAGGCCAGCAGCACGCCGATGGAGATCGGCACGTCCATGTTGGTGCGGCCGTGGCGCAACGCCTGCCATGCCGAGCGGAAGAAGATGCGGCCGGAATAGGCGAGTGCCGGCAAAGCGAGCGCGGCGGAAATCCAGTGGAACAGGTCGCGCGTCTCGCCGTCGGCGCCGGACCAGACCGACACCGAGAGGAGCATGATGTTCATGGCGGCGAAGCCCGCCACCGCCAAGGCACGGATCAGTTCGCTGCGTGCGGTATCCTCGTCGCGCGCCATCGGATCGGCGAGATGCGCCGCATAGCCGAGCCGGCCGAGGGTTTCGAGAAACGGTGGCGGTGTTTCGCCGGCGGTCCAGCGGACGGTGACGCGCCGGGTCGAGAGGTTGACGCGCGCATGACTGATGCCCGGCATTGTCCCGAGCGCGCTCTCGATGGTGCGGATGCAGGCGCCGCAATGGATGCCCGGCACCGAGAGTTCGGTTTGCCGTTCGCCATTGCCGACGTCGCGGCTCGCGAGTTGCACCTCCTCCACCGCCGGCAAAGCCGGCGTGACGCTGTCAACGGAGGGGGCGCAGCAGCTCATCTCAATCCTTCTGAACGGTGTCGCCGCGCAGCGCGCGATAGGCGTGCCAGGTGCCGTGACCGAGCACCGGGAAGACGACGATCAGGCCGACCAGACCGGTGGCGAGGCTGAACAGGAACAGCACCAGCACGATCGCGCCCCAGGTGAACAGGGCCGGCAGGTTGTGCCACACCAGCGCGACGCTGGTCCCCATGGCGGTGAGCGCGTCGACGCGCTCGTTCAGCAGCATCGGGATCGAGAACGCGCTGATGGCGAACGAGAAGGCGGCAAACAGCGCGCCGACCACGCCGCCGACCAGCAGCATCGCCCAGCCTTCCGGCGTGGTGAACAGCATCGGCGCGATGTGATCGAGGCCGGGGAACGGCCGCAGTCCGAAGAACAGCGCATAGATGATCACCGCCGCGCGCATCCACAGCAGCATGAGGAGGCACAGCAGCACGCCGGTGAACAGGATCTGCCCGCCGGAAGCCGGCCTGACGAAGATCATGCGCATCAGGCTGACCGGCTCGCCGGCGGCGAGCCGCCGGCTCTTTTCATACAGACCGATCGCCACCACCGGGCCGACCACCATGAAGCCGGCGAACGCCGGAAACAGGATGTAGTCCCAGCCGAACCAGATCAGGCTGGCGACCGTGGTGAGCGAGATCAGAAACACGATCAGGCCGTAGGTGAGGCTGGTATTGGCGTGGGTGCAGGTGTCGTGCCAGCCCTGAGCCAGCCAGCGGAACGCCACGCCGGCGGGAAGATTACGCTTCCAGCGCTCGGGATGCGGCGCGGGCGGGAAGACTGCGGGGATCGTTGTCATCGGAGAGCCTCTTCTGAGCGGTGTCTTCGTTCACGCCACGGGAGCAACAAAGTTAGCGGCTGGTGCAGGCAGAGCGCGCGGCGGCGAACTGACCGGGCGTGGCGCTGCCGCTGCGAACATGATCGACGCAGTCGGGTTGCGACTGCGTCGCGACATAGACGAGATGGGCGTTGGCGCCGAGCACCAGCAGCAGCGCGGCGCCGATGCCAAGCCAGAACGCAAGACGGTAGGGCGAAATGCTGCGGGTCATGACGTCGCCTTTCAGGGGGTCTTCTTGCGCAGATCGACGAGATAGAGTGTCAGGATCTTGCGATCGAGCGGCGATAACCGGCCCTCCCAGGACGGCATGTGGCCCTGCCGGCCACCCCAGACGGTGGTGAAGATTGATTGCGCATCGCCGCCATAGATCCAGAACGGGTCGGTAAGGTCGGGTGCGCCGGCTTCGGTGCTGCCCTTGCCGTTCTCGCCGTGACAGGAGACGCAATTGGCGGCGAACACGGTTTTGCCGGCGGCGATCTCTTGCGGCGTCGCGTCCTTCGCGGCGGCCGGGTTCGACAGCGTGCGCACATAGGCGACGACATTGTCGATCTCGTTGCGCTTGAGCACGCCGTCGCGGCCGAACGCCAGCATTTGCGAGGTGCGGGTCTTGGGATGCGTGGCATTGATGCCGACACTGATGGTTTCGGCGATGGCATTGGCGTCGCCACCCCACAGCCAGGTGTTGCCGACGAGGCTCGGGAAACCCTTGCCGCCCTTGTTGCCGTCGGCGCGCAGGCCGTGACACACGGCGCAATTGTCGCCGAACAATGTATGCCCGGTCTGCCGCACGATCTGCATCAGTTGCGGGTCGGCTTCGACCTGCTGGTAGGATTCGGTTTCGATCCGCTTGCTCCAGGTCGCGCGGTCGAGCGCGGCTTCCTGCAGTTTTTCCGCGACGGTGGCGCGTTGGTCGATTCCGAGCAGTCCCTTGGTGTAGCTCACGCCGAGCGGCCACGCCGGCATCAACACCCAGTAGCCGAGCGAGAACAGCGCGGTGACGATCAGGAAGAAATACACCACGCGCGGCACCGGCGTGTTCAGCTCGGTGATGCCGTTCCATTCGTGGCCGGTGGTCAGATAACCGGTATGCGGATCGCGTTGCTCGACGCTCATGGTTTATCCTTTGCCGTAATCTCCGGCCTGTCGTCGTCCTCAAGGATCGATGTGGCCGCGTGCTGGAATCGCGCGCGATTGGCGGGCCAGAACGTGTAGACGAGCACCGCGATGGAAAGTGCGATCAGGTAGAAAAGCCCGAACGACTTCGCCAGCCAGACCGTGAAGTTGTGATCGAGGTCCATGATTACTTCCCGCTGGTGGTCTTGACCGGCGCTTGCGCCGGCGCAGTCAGCGCCGCGACCGGTTTGCTGGCGACAGGGGTCAGGCGGCCGAGAATCTGGAGATAGGCGACGACCGCATCCATCTCGGTCAGCCGGCCCGGACGGTTATCGAAGGCGCGGACGGTGGTGTCCTTGCCGTAACGCTTGCTGACGCCTTCCGCCTGCGGCGTGTCCGGCGCGGCCTGGCCATAGGCATCCGCGGGTGCATTGGCGATCATTTCGTCGGTGTAGGGCACGCCGACCTTGCGCAGCGCCTTGAGATGCAGGCCGAGGTCCGCCGTCTCCAGTTCGTTCCGCAGCAGCCAGCGATAGGCCGGCATGACCGATTCCGGCACCACGTCGCGTGGATTGTTGAGATGCGCGACGTGCCAGTCGTCGGAATATTTCTCGCCGATGCGGGCAAGGTCCGGACCGGTGCGCTTCGAGCCCCACAGCATCGGATGGTCGTATTTGGATTCGACCGCCAGCGAGTAGGGACCGTAACGTTCCACTTCGTCGCGCAGGGTGCGGATCATCTGCGAGTGGCAGGCATAGCAACCCTCGCGGATATAGATGTTGCGGCCGGCGAGTTCGAGCGGTGTATAGACCCGCATGTCCGGCGCATCCTCCACCGTCTGGTGGATGGTGAACAGCGGCGCGATTTCGACCAGGCCGCCGATCGACGCGACGCCGATGATGGCGAGTGCCAGTCCGATCGCCTTGCGTTCGAGTTTATATTGAAGTCCGAAAATCGACATGACGTTACTCCCCCGGCTGCAAAGCTGGGACATTGGCAGGGACGTCCGGCGGCACACCGCCGGCGAGAACGGGATCGGGCCGTTCGCTGACCTTGGCCGCTGCGCCTTCCGGCGCCGTGCGGATCGTCATCCAGATGTTGTAGGCGCCGATCACCGCGCCGATCAGGAAGAAGAGGCCGCCGACCGCGCGGGCGATGTAGTAGGGGTGCATCGCCACCAGTGAGTCGATGAACGAGTAGGCGAGCGTGCCGCTCTCGTTATAGGTC
>JAHBZF010000030.1 GCA_019635575.1 Pseudolabrys sp.
GTCGCGCGCGGTGTGGAGATCGAGGCGCGCGAGCCCGGCCGCCTCGAGGCGGGCGAAGAGCGCGGGCACCGAGCGCTTGTCGACCCACGGGATGAGGACGTTCTGATCGATCGTGAGGCGCACGGTGCCGTCGCCGAGCTCGTCGGCGATGCGACCGAGCGCGCGGAGCTCCTCGCTCGTCGCGTCGCCGAGGCGAAGGCGCACGTACGCGCCGACGTACGCGGGATCGCGCGCGTCGACGACCGACGTCGACCGCCACGCGAGGTAGCTCGACGACTTCGGCGCGGGCTCGACGACCGCGGGCGCGGGCGCGCGATCGGCGGGCGGCGGGAGCGCGAGCTCGGCGGCCGCTTCGGCGTCGACCTCCGCGCGCACCGACGCGTACGCCTCGCGGAAGCCCTGCTCGCCGAGCTTCTTCAAGACGTACTTGAGGCGCGCGCGGTGCCGGTTGTCGCGGTTGCCGAGGCGATGGAACAGGCGGACGATCGCCTCTCCGGCGCGCCCGATCTCGGCGGCGCGCACCCACTCGTGCAGCACGAGCGCGTTCTGCGGCGACGACGAGAGCCCGCCCGCGGCGACGATCTTGAATCCGCGCTCGCCGTTCTCGACCTTGGCGATGAACCCGAGATCGTGGATGGCCGCCTTCGCGCAGTCGCTCGCGCAGCCGCTGAAGGCGATCTTGAACTTCCGAGGGAGGCTCGAAGAGAGCGGGTGGCCGAGGAACAGGCGCGTGATCGCCTCGGCGTACGGCGTCACGTCGAACGGCGCGCCGTCGCAGATCTCCGCGAGCTCGCACGCGGTGACGGCGCGGACCGAGTTGCCGCACGCCTCGCGCGTCGTGAGGCCCGCTTCGTCGAGGCGCCGCATCGCCGCCTCCACGTCGGTCATGCGCAGGAAGTGAAACTGCACGTTCTGGCGCGTCGTCACGTGGCCGAAGCCGCGCGACCAGCGCTCGCCGACGTCGGCGAGCGCCTCGAGCGCGCGCGAGTCGAGGCGGCCGAACGGGATCTTCACCCGCATCATCTGGAAGCCGTCTTGACGCTGTCCGTACACGCCGCGGAGCAGGCGGAACGCGCGGAACTGCTCCGGCGAGAGCTCGCCCTGTTCGTAGCGCTCGAGCGTGCTGACGAACTCGTCGACGTCGCGCGGATCGGAGAAGCGAGGCAGGTGGGCGGCGGTCATGGGCTCCTCTCGGAGGGAGGGTCAGAGGGCGGTCGCGTCTTGGATGGGCGGCGACGCGAGCGTGTCGAGGCGGCCGAGCTCGACGAGCTTGGCGAGCACGCGCGCGACCGACGCGTCGACCGTCTCGCGGCTGGTGTCGATCGCGAGCTCGGGCGACTCCGGCGGCTCGTAGGGATCGCTGATGCCGGTGAACTGGGGGATCTCGCCGGCGAGCGCCTTCTTGTAGAGGCCCTTCGTGTCGCGCCGGATGCACTCCTCGAGCGGCGGCGCGACGTGCACCTCGACGAAGTCGCCGATCGTCTTGCGCGCGGCCTCGCGGGTCTCGCGGTAGGGCGAGATGGCGGAGACGAGCACGGCGACGCCGTTCCGCGCGAGGAGGTGCGCGACGAACGCGATGCGCGCGATGTTCGTGTCGCGATCCTCGCGCGAGAAGCCGAGGCCCTTCGAGAGGTGCGTGCGCACGACGTCGCCGTCGAGCAGCTCGACCTTGCGCCCGGCGGCGCGCAGCTCGGGCGCGAGCGCGTCGGCGATGGTGCTCTTGCCGGCGCCCGAGAGGCCCGTGAACCAGACGACGAAACCCCGATCCTCACGCTTCGACATGACTTCCTCCGTTCGCTGCGCGGCGCGCGGCCTGCGCGGCGTAAGCCTCGCCGAGGATCGCGGCGACCTCGGGTCGGGTGAACTCGATCGGCAGACCCTCGCCGCGCGCGAGCTTCTCGCGGACCTTCGTGCCGGAGAGGACGAGGTGCTGCGCCTTGTCGTGGGGGCACGTCTTGAACGACGCGACCTGCGCGCACGCGTTGCAGTAGAAGCTGTGCTCGAAGAAGATCGGCACGATCGCGAGCTCGCCGGGCCGCACCTCGTCGAAGATCTTCTGCGCGTCGTACGTGCCGTAGTACGTCCCGACGCCGGCGTGATCGCGGCCGACGATGAAGTGCGAGAAGCCGTAGTTCTGACGGGCGATCGCGTGGAGGATCGCCTCGCGCGGCCCTGCGTAGCGCATCGCGAAGGGGAAGACGGTGAGCAGCACGCGGTCCTTCGGGAAGTACCGCTCGAGGAGCACCTCGTAGGCGCGCACGCGAACGTCGGCCGGGACGTCGTCGTCCTTCGTCTCGCCGACGAGCGGGTGCACGGCGAGCCCGTCGACCGTCTCGAGCGCGCTCCGCAGGAGGTGCTCGTGCGCGCGGTGGATCGGGTTGCGCGTCTGGAAGGCGACGGTGCGCCGCCACCCGCGCTGCGCGAGCAGCGCGCGGACCTCGGCCGGATCGCGATGGTGCTCCGGGAAGCGTCGCGCGATCGTCCGCGCGCCGAGCGTGATCGGACCGGCGACGCCGATCTCGTCGCCGCGCGAGAGGATGTGCTTCACGCCGGGGTGGGCGAGATCGGTCGTGCGGTACACCAGCTCCGCCTCGCGGGGCCGATCGAGCGCGTAGAGCTCGCGCACGTCGATCACGCCGACGATCTCGCCCTCGTGCACGAGCGCGGCCTCCTGCCCCTCGCGCAGCGTGGCCGCCACCTCGGGCGCGACGGAGAGCGTGATGGGGAGGGAGAAGAGGTGCCCACCGCTCTGCGCTGACAGACGTAGGTTCGTCAGAATGGAATCGTAGTCCGCCTGGCCGATGAAGCCCTCGAGCGGCGAGAGCGCCCCGGTCGCGATCAGCTCGGCGTCGGACGCGCCGCGGGCGTCGAGCGTGATGCGCGGGAGCTTGGCTGCGCGCGCGAGCAGCGCGCGGGCGTCGGCGCCTTCGAGCAGCCGCTGGACGAGCCGCCCGCCGTGGGGAGGGACCTGTGATACCGTCGCGGACGACGTGGTGTTCGTGATAACGCTCATGTGTTCACTATAATGGAGGAACGTTTGGCGGCGCGCAAGTCCAATCGAAGTGGGAAGCCCGCGGCGGAGGCGCGCGAAGCGCGCGGAGCCGCCGAGGCGCTGGGAGACGAGCTGGGCGCGGCGGAGCTCGCGCGCCGCGTCGCCGAGAACTTGCGGCGCAAGCGCAAGGCTCGCGGGATGTCGCTCGACGATCTCGCGCGCGCGTCCGGCGTCAGCCGCGCCGCGCTGTCGCAGGTCGAGACGGTGAAGACGAACCCCACCGTCGGCCTCCTCTGGAAGATCGCGGTCGGCCTCGGCGTGCCGTTCGCCGATCTCATCGGCGAGTCGAAGAGCGGGACGAGCCTCTTGCGGCGCGGCGAGGCCCAGGTGCTCCGATCGCTGGACGGAAAGCTCGAGAGCCGGCCGCTCACGCCCGCGGGCGCGTCGTCGCTCGTCGAGCTCTACGAGCTGCGCCTCGCGGCGCGCTCGACGCACGCGTCCGAGGCGCACGCCCCCGGGACCCACGAGTTCGTCGTGGTGCTGAGCGGCGCGCTGCGGCTGCACGTCGACGGCGAGAGCCACGACCTCCTCGCGGGAGACAGCGTGTCGTTCACGGCAGACCGGCCGCACTCGTACGAGAACCCCGGGGCGAGCGAGGCTCGCTACCACAACGTCATCCTCTACGAGCGGTGACGGGAACGGCGGGGTTGGCGCTCGCCCGAGACTCTAGTATAGTGAAAGAGTGTTTGCTGCGACGAAGCCCTGGGCCGACGCTCCTTCGGGCGTGAGGGTCGTCACGCCGGCGGAGGAGCCCGCGGCGAAAGGGCGTGAAATCGCAGCGCTGGAGCGGGTCTCGCTCGTCCTGGGCGGGACGAAGATCCTCGACGAGGTCTCCTTCGAGGTCGCGGCGGGGGAGGCCGTCTGCCTCGTGGGGCCGTCCGGCGGCGGAAAGTCTACGATACTGAACTTGCTGGCCGGGCTGGTGGAGCCGACGGCGGGGCGGGTGCGGTGGGAGGGCAGGCCCGTCGCCGGGCCGGGGCCGGAGCGCGCGGTCGTGTTCCAGGACGCGGCGCTCTTTCCGTGGCTCACGCTGGAGGACAACGTCGGCTTCCCGCTCGAGGTGGCGGGCGTGGCGCGCGACGAGCGGAGGGCGCGCGTCGAGGAGCTGCTCCGCCTCGTGCACCTCCTCAAGTTCCGTCGGGCGTACCCGCACGAGCTGTCGGGCGGCATGCGCCAGCGCGGCGCGATCGCGCGCGCTCTCGCGACCAAGCCGAAGATGGTGCTCTTCGACGAGCCCTTCGCGGCGCTCGACGGACAGATGCGCGAGCTGCTCCAGAACGAGGTCGAGCGGATCGTGCGGGTGGCCGGCACCACGATGGTCTTCGTGACCCATCAGATCGAAGAGGCCGTGCGCCTCGGCGATCGCGTCGTGCTCGTGGGCGCCCGCCCCGGTCGCGTGCTCGGTGACGTCGCGATCGATCTGCCGCGCCCGCGACGCGCGGGAGACGCGCACGCCGTACGCCTGGTGCAGGCGCTCGCCGCGGACATCCGCGCGGAGGTCGAGAAGGTCGCGAGAGAGGAGGCAGACGATGCGTGGAGCCCCGAGCCTCGAGGGAAGTCTTCGAGCGGCGCTGACGGCGACGATCCTCGTCGGCATCTGGGCGGCGGGATCTGAGCTCGCGCGGAGCCCGCTCTTGCCGGGCCCGCTCGAGGTCGCGCGCGCGCTCGCGTCGGCGCTCGCCGCGGGCACGCTCGCGCGCGCCGTCGCGGTGAGCGCGGTGCGCCTCCTCGTCGGCTACGCGATCGCGATCGCGACGGGCGTTCCCCTCGGTCTCTTGCTCGCGCGCAGCGACGCGACCAAGCGCGCGCTCGGCCCGCTCCTCCTCGGCCTCTCGAGCGTCCCGTCGATCTGCTGGCTGCCGCTCGCCATCGTGTGGTTCGGGCTCTCCGAGGCGGCCATCCAGGTCGTCGTCGTGCTCGGCGCCGCGCTGCCCGTCACGCTCGCGACCGAGAGCTCCGTGCGCCAGCTCCCGCCCAGCGTCGAGCGCGCGGCGCGCACGATGGGCGCGCGCGGCGCGACGCTCGTCTTTCGCGTGCTCCTCCCGGCGTCCATGCCGGGGATCGTGACCGGCGCGAAGATGGGATGGACCTTCGCGCTCCGCTCGCTCATGGCCGGCGAGCTGCTCTTCGTGTCGGGCGGCCTCGGGCAGCTCCTCGAGACGGGGCGCGATCTCGCCGACACCGCGCTCGTCCTCGGCGTCGTCGCGGTGATCGTCGTGCTGAGCCGCGCGAGCGAGCGCGCGCTCTTCGCGCCCCTCGATCGCGCGATCGCGCGTCGATGGGGGACGTCGTGAGCGGCGTCTTCCACGTGGCGGCGCGCGGGCGCGTCTACCTCGTCGGCGCGGGGCCGGGCGATCCGGAGCTGCTGACCTTGCGCGCCGTGCGTGCGCTGCAGTCCGCCGACGTGATCCTGTTCGACGATCTCGTCTCGCAACAGGTGCTCGACTTCGCGCGGCGCGAGGCGCGCAAGATCCTGGTCGGCAAGACCGGGCATGGGCCGGCCTGCCAGCAGAGCGATATCAACGCGCTGATGGTGAAGCTCGCGCGGGAGGGCCGCCGCGTCGTTCGTCTCAAGGGCGGCGATCCGCTGGTGTTCGCCCGCGCGACCGAGGAGATCGAGGCTTGCCGCGTAGCCGGTATCGCGGCGACGATCGTGCCGGGAATTTCCGCGGCGCAGGGCGCGGCGTGCGACCTCGGCGTTCCGTTGACCGGACGGGGCCGCGCGCGCCGCGTGCAGTTCGTCACGGCGCATGCGAAGGACGGTAGCCTGCCCGATCTCGACTGGCGCAGTCTCGCCGATCCGGATGCGACCACGGCGGTCTACATGCCGCGCGGCCATCTTGCCGCGCTGGTGGAGAAGACCATTGCCGCCGGTCTGTCGCCCGACACGCCGGCCGCCGCTATCGTCAACGCGACGCGCGAGAACCGCCGCAGCATCGTCACCACGGTTCGGGCGCTGCCTGCGGTCGCCACGACATTGCCGTCGGAGGGGCCGTTGATGGTGCTGATCGGCGCGGCTCTCGACGAAGTGGCTCAACGTCAGGGCCGCGATCCGTCATCTCACCGCATGCTGCAGCACGCCGGCTGAACCCAGACGTCAAATATCGCGCGATAGCTTTTTCGACCGTGCCTGACTACAGTCGGCAGACTGTTCTTTGCCGGTTCGGACATGCCGATTGCGGATCAATATCATCGTCTGGCGCTCGGAACCGCTGCGCTTCTGATCGCCGCTTTTGCGGCCGGATGCGCGCCGCGGCCCGGTCCCGACGTGCTTGCCGCGACCGGTCGGACGGTGCCGGGCGCAAGGACCGTCGCGGTGTATGTGGCGACCACGCGCGCCCGCGACGTTCCGCATCAGAACGTGTTTCGCAGCGGGCGGGCGGACAAGGTCAACTTCGCCGAATTCACGATTTCGGTGCCGCCGACGCATCAGCCGGGCATGATCGAATGGCCGGTCGGCGCGCCGGACCCGGCGACGACGTTTGCCACGGTGCAGCAGAGCGTCCTCGACGGACCATCCTTCGTACGGGCCGTCTCGCATCACACTGATGCGAGCGGAACGCACAATGTCGGTGTGTTCGTGCACGGGTTCAATTCCAATTTCCAGGAGTCGCTGTTCCGCTTTGCGCAGATGGCCGCCGATTCAGATGTACGCGGTACGCCGATCCTGTTCGCGTGGCCGTCGGAGGCGCGGGTCACCGGCTATCTCGCCGACAAGGAAGCCGCGACGTTCTCGCGCGATGCGCTCGCCAATCTGCTGACGGAACTGGCGCGGCAGCGGCCGACCGGTAGTATCACCGTCATCGCGCACAGCATGGGTGGATGGCTGACCGTGGAGGCGCTGCGGCAGCTTCGCCTGAACGGGCAATCGGCGGTGCTGGCGCGGTTGAACGTGATCCTCGCCGCGCCGGACATCGATGTGGACGTGTTCCGGCAGCAGATGGCGGTGATCGGCACGCTGAAGCGTCCACTCACGGTACTGGTGTCGCCCGATGACAAGGCGTTGTCATTATCCGGCGCCATCGCCGGAAGCCGGCCGCGCGTCGGTGCGTTGAATGTGCGCGATCCCAGGGTCGAGGAACTGGCGCTGAAGTCGCAGATCCAGATCGTCGATATCTCGACCCTGAAAGCGTCCGATGGTTTCAACCACGATCGGTTCGTCAATGTCGCGGCGCTCTATCCGCGGCTGGTGGGGTCGGCCGATACGCCGGGGAGCGGCTTGCGCAACGCCGGCGCGTTCGTGCTGAACACCGTCGGGACGACGCTGTCGGCGCCGTTCAGTCTGGCCGGTGAAGCACTTGCCGGCGAGTGAGACATAACGAAGCCGGGGAGGTGGGCTCCCCGGCTTCGCATATTTTAGCTCACTTACTGAACTGGCTGACTTCAACCGGCTTACTTGAGCTGGCCGGCGACCTTCTCGATCGCCTTCGCGGCGCAGGCTTCGTCGAGGTGGCCGCCCGGCGCGCCGCCGACGCCGACGGCGCCGATCACCACATCACCCGCCTTGATCGGCAGGCCACCGCCGAGCACCAGGAAGCCCTCGATCCGGGCGATGCCCGCCGCGGCCGGGTTCTTCTGCACGGTATCGGCGATCGCCGAGGTCGCATTGCGGGCGGAAGCCGAGGTGAACGCCTTGTCGCGCGCGGCGGCAACGGTGTGCGGGCCGGCATTGTCGGCGCGGACCATCGCGCGCAGCACGCCGGCGCGATCGACCACGGCGGCGGTCACGTTGTACTTGTCGGCGGCGCAGGCGGCGACGGCGCCCTGGGCGATCTCGACCGCGAGGTTCGCGGAAATGTTCTTCTCGGTCAGCACCTGCGCGGAGGCGGCGCTGGCGAGGGCAACGGTGGCGGTGGCGGCGAGGAGGAGGCTCTTGATCATCTCTGGTTTCCTGTCCTGACGGGTTGTGGAGAAAGCGTTTCGCTTGTCCGCCATCAGAACTATCCGCCAGGCCGGTTTTCGAGAATCCGCGATGCCACCGGCGGGCCTAGGTAGTCCTACCGAGAGGGTGCGTCCATCAAGGCCAGCCGCACCTGCTCGGCGACCGAACTGGTGCCGAGCTTTTCGGCGATATTGGCCCGGTGGGCGTCAATGGTTCGCGCCGAGAGATCGAGCGCCGCGGCGATTTCCTTGCTGGCCCAGCCGCGCGCCACCATGTCGAGCACCTCGCGCTCGCGCTCGGTCAGGGTGCCAAGCAAGGCTCGGGCGTCGCGCCGTTCCAGCCAGGTGTCGAGGCTGGCGAAGGCTTGATGGAGCGCTTCCACCAGCACTTCGCCATCGACGGGCTTGGTCAGGAAATCCTGGATGCCGGCCTTGAAGGCGCGGCGGCAGGCGGCGACGTCGCCATGGCCGGTGATCATGATGGTCGGCCAGGTGATGCCGCGTTCGGCGAGTTTCTGGTGCAGTTGCAGCCCGGAAACGAGCGGCATGCGCAGGTCCATCACCAGGCAGCCGGGCTTGCTCTCGTCCACATGGGCGAGGAACACCGCCGGATCGCCGAAGGTCTCGACGCCGATGCCGTAGGTACCGAGCAACAAGGCCAGTGCTTCGCGTACCGCCTCGTCGTCATCGATCAGGTAGACGCGATGGGTCACTGGGCGGCCTCGCTCTGGGGCTCGATCAGCGGCAGCGAGATGATGAAGCGCGCGCCGCCGCCCGCCGGATTGTCGGCCTCGATGCGGCCGTCGACGCGCTCCACCAGCGTGGCGCACAGCGAGAGGCCAAGCCCCATGCCGTCCGATTTGGTGGTGACGAACGGCGTGAACAGTCTGGGCAGCAAGTCCGGCGCGATGCCGGGACCGTTGTCGCTGACGACGATCCGTGCTTCGCCTGCTTGCATGCCCGTGGCGATGGTGATGACGCCATTCTCGCCGGTCGCGTCCGCCGCGTTCCGGATCAGGTTGTGCAGCACCTGCTCGGTCTCGATCGCATCGACCAGCGCATGCGGCGCCGGCTCGCCGGGTTGCAGCGCCAGCGTGACGCCGCGGCGTTCCAGATCGGCGTGCGTCAGCGCCACCGCCTCGGTGACGATGGTGTTGAGATTGTGGAGGATGCGCTGCGGCGTCTTGTTGGAGGCGTAGTCCCGCATCCGCCGCAGCATTTCGCCGGCACGTTTGGCCTCGCGCACGTTGAGCGACAGTGTGTCGGAAATCAGCGACAGGTTCGGCTGATCCGCCTGCGCGAGACGCAGTGCCGCCTGGCTGCGGCTGAGCAACGCGGTCAGCGGCTGCGTCAGCTCATGGGCGATGCCGGAGGCCAGTTCGCCCATGCTGTTGACCCGCGAGGCATGGGCGAGCCGCGTTTCGCGCTCTTTGATCGCAAGGCGGGCTTCCGCCGCGCGCGCCTGCTGCTGCGAGCGGGTAACGGCCGCGCGCTGCCGCAGCGCGAACACCAATGCCACGCAGAGCAAGGCCGCTATCAGCGCGAAGCCGAGGAACTGGCGCGGCGGGATCAGCGCCGCGAGCGGCAGGGTCCGATCAAGCTGCAACAGCAACTGCTGCCCGTCGCCGTCGATGACCTTCTCGAAATGCGGCGCGGCGAGCCACGGTACGCCGGCGCCGGAGGTCGGATCGGCTGATTGCTCGAACAGAGTCTGCCCGTGCAGGCTGAGTTTGAGATGGGCGAAGGTCGGGCGTTCTTCCGGCTCGAGCAGTTGAGCTGGATCGATCAGCAGCACGACCGCGAGGGGGGAATTGCCCGGCGCGCGTTTGGCCAGCAGATAATGCTTGTCGTCGGCGGGATAGATGAACGAGCGGCCGCGCGGCTGCGCGGCGATTTCTCCGAGCCGCGGCACGAGATCGATCCCGCCCGTGTCCGGTACGGCAACGACGGTCTGCGCCGAAGGTGTGGCAGACGATCCTTCCAGGGCGATCAGCGCGATCCAGACGATGCGCGGGTAGAAACGGGTGATGCTCTCCATCACCTGCCGCGCCGCGCCGGGCGGCGCCGGCTCGCTGCCGCTCGACAGCGCGATCAGGCTGGTCAGGTGTGCGTCGTGCTGTGCCACGCGCTGCGAGATCAGCCGGTGCAGCGTGCGCCCGGTCACTTCCAGTTCGTCGGCCAGCCGCTGCCGTGCGGTGTAAACGGAGGCAAATGCGAACACGGCGAGCGCGGCGAGCCAGAGGATGGTGCCGAGCAGGCGGGGTTTGGAGAGCAGGTGGGTCACGAGGATGCCGGGGCGGTGAGGCTTGTCCGAATATAACGAAGCGTAGCCCGGCGCGCATCTCGGATTGAGGCGGCGTGGGGCGGCCACGGTCTGCCGCTCATTCCCGTTAAAACGGAAATCTCGTCTTGGCTATCGGTAGGATTACCGACGGCGCGGTGTCCCGTCGTGACGATGGATGGCGTTATCGTCTTATGGAAGCCTCATGGTGAGGAGCATCGCGCTAGCGATGCGTCTCGAACCATGGGCGGGTGCGGCGCCGTGGCCGCCTCGCCCTTCGAGACGCGCCGGAGCCTGTCATTGGGCCGCGCTTTGCGCGCACCCGTTGGGCGCTCTTCAGGATGCGGTGAAAGACAGAGCGAAGCTCGTCTCTCTTCTCCGGGCGCTTACTTCCCGGACCAGTGTACGAAACTCTTTTCGATCATCAGGAACAGGATGTTGAGCCCGTAGCCGAGCGCGCCGGCGGCGAAGATCGCCGCATACATGTCCGGCATGTCGAACAGTTGCTGCGCCTCGAACACGCGGAAGCCGAGCCCGTCGACCGAACCGATGAACATTTCCGCGACGACGACGATGACCAGCGCGAGCGACACGCCGTTGCGCAGGCCGACGAAGGTCTGCGGCAGCGACTCCATCAGGATCACGTCCTTCATCACCCGCCAGCGCGAGGCGCCCATCACCCGCGCGGCGAGGATGCGGGTCTTGCGTGCGTTCATCACGCCGTAGGCGACGTTGAACAGGATGACCAGCGCCGCGCCAAACGAGGCGACGTAGATCTTGGTGGCGTTGCCGACGCCGAAGATCACCAGAAACAGCGGGAACAGCGCGGAGGCCGGCGTCGAGCGGAAGAAATCGACGACGAACTCGACCGAGCGATAGATCCGCTCGCTGGAGCCGAGCACGATGCCGAGCGGAATGGCGATGATGCCGGCGACCGCGGTCGCGGCAAAGGTGCGGATCACCGTCTGCCAGAAGTCGTAGAGCAGGCGGCCGCCGGTAAAGCCATTCCACAGCGCCTTGAGCGCCGCATGCGGCGGCGGCAGCAGCACGGGATCGACGATCCGCGACCAGTAGCCGATGTACCAGATGGCGATCAGGCCGAAGACGCCGACCAGTGGCAGCAGCCGATCCGAGGACGCGAAACGGACGATGCGATTCATGATTTGCGCACCTCGCGCTGGAACGTTTCGAGGCAGCGCCCCTTGAGTTCGACGAAATCGGGATCGGACAGTGTGGAGGGGTGGCGCGGCCGCGCCATCGGCACCAGCGGGAAGTCGGCGATCTTGGCCGGGCGGCGCGACAGCAGCAGCACATAGTCGGCGAGATAGACGGCTTCTTCGAGGTCGTGCGACACCAGCACCATGGTGGTGCCGGTTTCCTCGAACACGCGCTGCAGCTGGTCGCGCATGAACAGGGTCATTTCGTAGTCGAGCGCGGAGAACGGTTCGTCGAGAAACAGCACCTCCGGCTCTACCACCAGCGCGCGCATGATCGAGACGAGCTGCTGCTGGCCGCCGGACATTTCGTAGGGGTAACGGGTCAGGTCGATCTTGACGCCGAGCCGTTCAACCAGCGCATTGACGCGCTCCTTGGCTTGCTTTGCCGGCACTTTGCGCAAGGTCAGCGCATATTCGACATTGGCGAAGGCCGTCATCCACGGGAACAGCGCTTCGCGATAATTCTGGAACACGTAGCCGATGCGGGTCTGCGCCAGCGTCTTGCCGCCGAACAGCACCTCGCCCCTGTCGACCGGGATCAGGCCGGCAATCAGGTTGATCAGGGTCGATTTCCCGCAGCCGTTCGGTCCGAACACGGACGTGAAACGGCCGCGGGGGATATCGAGGTTGAAGTTGTCGTAAATGACGACGCCCTGAAACGTCTTCGACAGCCCGCGCACCGTGATGTGCGGGGTCGGCGCGTCATCGGGTCCGTAGAGGGTCCGATACTGGCCGACTGAAGCATGCGCATTCATGGAAGCTTCCTGCGTTGACGTCACGGGTGGCGTCCTGTCGTTTTTCTAGAACTTCTGCAGGTATTTCGAGACATCGACCTTTTCCGGCAGCACGCCGGTCTTGGTCGAGAAGTCGATGAATTTCTGGAAGTCGGCGACATCCTTCTGGGTGAGGTCGCTGACCATGACGAATTTGACCAGCGGCACGGTGTCGACGATGTCGTCCGGCGTCAGCGTGTTCTTGAGCAGATATTTGCGCGCTTCCGCCGGATGCTCGTTGATGAACTTCACCGCCTGCGCCCAGCCGGCCGTGAAGCGCTTGGCGACCTCCGGTCGCGACTTCACGAAGTCGGTGGTGATCGCGCAGCCGCCGACCCAGGCATTGGCATTGGGATCGCCGAGCACATGGCGCGCGATCACGCCGGCCTCGAACGTGGTGGCGACGCCGAGTTTCTTCATCATCGTCGCATTGGGCTCGAGCGTGTAGCCGGCGTCGAAGGTGCCGGCCTTCATGGCGTTGACGTGCTGGCCCATGTCGAGCTGGTCGAGCTGGAATTCGCCTTCCTTGAGGCCGGACGCGAGCAGCGCGGCGCGCGCCATGCTGACATTGGCCGGGCCGGGGGCGGACATGATCTTCTTGCCCTTGAGGTCGGCCAGCGACTTGATTTCGAGGCCCTTGCGGACGACGAACTGTTCCATCTCGTATTTGGCGTTCTGGCTGTTGACCGAGATGTACATGGCGACGCCGGGCTTCTTGAGATTGGCGTTCATGCCTTCGATCGTCACCAGCACCGACGCGGCGTCGATCTGATTGCCGATCATCGCCGCGACGTTGGGCGGGCCGCCGATCAGCCGGGTGGATTCGATCTCGATGTTCTGATCCTTGAAGAAGCCCTTCTCGATGCCGACGAACAGCGGCAGCGACGAGGACACCGGGAACACGCCGACCCGGACCTTATCCAGGGCATGGGCCGGACTGCTCAATGCAAAACCCGCGACCGCGGCCGCGAGCAGGAGGGCCGATTGACGGAAACGAGACAGCAGCATCTGGTAGTTCCCCCTGGTTGTGCGGGCCGTCGTTGGCCGCGGCCCGCATTGAGTATGCACCATTTCACGGTGCGAGGTTCAGTCAGGCGATCTCACTCACCCGCGTCGATGATAGCAATAACCGGGCCACCGCCGTGCGGTCCCTGGTGCATGGCGTCGACCGAGACGAACACCGCCGGGTCGCCGATCGCCGCCGCCGCGACACCGCCCACCGCCGCCTTGGAATGGCGATGGTGATGCACATCGGAATCGTCGAGCATGATCTGCCGCCGCCCGCGCAGCTTCGCGCGGTGGTCCGCCTCGCACTTCATGAAGCAGTTGACCAGCTTGCCGTTGAGATCGCTGGCGCGCGGACGCTCCGGCAGCGACAAGCCCGCATCGCGGATCGCGTCGTAGATGCCGTCGATGTCCAGCGCGTCCTTCATCACGCTATGACCGATCTTGTAGCGCCCGCCGGCGCCCGCCTTGTTGCCGAGCAGCACGATCTGCGCGCAGTCGAGCTCCACGCCCGACGAGCACGACGCCACCGAGGAATACAGGTCGAGATTGCGGCAGATCTCCTCCGCCTTCGGCATCGAAATCTCGCCGAGCGCGACGGCGATGCCGAGGCCGGTGGTGCCGTTCGACACGCCCATCGATTCATGCACCTCGCAGAACACGTCGTGGCCGCGCGACTTCGCATCGTGGATCGTGTCGATGGTCAGCAGCGGCGTCTTGGTCTGGACGTAGTGCACGTCCTTCGGATCGGTGATGCCGGCGTCCTTCATGGCGCGGCGCACGCCTTCCGCCACCTTCTCCACCATCGCCGGACGGCCGATGTCTTCCGGCAGGATCTGCGGGCTCAGCGCCGTGCCGAGCACCAGCCGCGGCGCATTCCCGCTGGCCTTCTTCTTCGTGCGCGCGAACACCGTCGCGTGCGGGGTGATCACGCCGTCGCAGCCGCCCGACCACACCATCGGCACCTGGCGGATGTCTTCCTCGCTGCGCGTGCCGTGCTTGGCCAGCACCGCGCGGAACGCCTGGTCGGCGAGAATGCGGGTGAAATCGTTGACGCCGCCGTTGCCTTCCGTTTTGCCGATAACGGCCACCACCTCGTCCGCCGCGAACTGGCCCGCGCGGATGCACGCCTCCAACCCGGAAGCGTCGGCAACACTCTTGATCTCAACCTTGGCGACTTCGATGGTCATTCCAGCGTCTTTCCTGCTTCGCCGGCCGCCCGGCCCAACCTCTGTGAGGCCGGTCGGCTGCCGCCATTGATTGCGCAAGTGTCAAAGCGGGTGACGCTGCTGTCCAACACGGTTTGAAGATAGAGTAATCGGAAATTCCGATAGTCCTCTGCCGGTCACGCATGGCTCGCGACCGCGTCCTTTCTGATGCAATGCAGCATATGGCGCGATCTTCATCGCTTCGCTCAATCTTCGCCCAATTCCTGGGCGGTGCCCCGATATCTCCGTTGCAGATCGCAGGCGGATGGGGGCGCAAGTGCGAGCGAGCCCGGTTTTGGCGGGCGATGCGCCGCAGCGTCGGAAGGCTATGACACCGGCGCGGCCAGCGGCGCCGGGATCCGCTGATGCGATTTCGGAATGGCTGCCTGATAGCCGGGCCGCGCCTTGATGCGGGCGATCCAGCCGGCCAGTGCCGGTTTGTCGTCCCACAGGCCGGCGAAGTTGAGTTCCTCGAGGCGATCGACGAATGGCGCGATGGCGATGTCGGCGAGGGAGAAGTCCGCGCCGCCGAACCAGTCATGGTCTTGCAGCCGCCGCTCCATGCGGTCGATGGAGCGGGTGAAGATGGTTCGCGCCGCCGCAACGGCATCGAGATCGGGCGGACCGTCGGTCAGCGCCTTGCGGAGAAATTCGGCCTTCTGCGGCGTCGGCGCGTGCGCGATCCGTTCCTCGACCAGCGCGCGCGGCAGCCGCGCGAAGGATTGCCGCAGCATCAGCTGATAGGTCGGTCCCTTCACCGACGGGTGCAGCACATCGTCCTCGAACTTGACCCAGACGCGCGCATCGGCGCGTGCCGCGGGGTCGCGCGGCAGCAGCGCCGGGCCGGGCAATACCTCGTCGAGATATTCGTTGATGATCGTCGACTCGACGATCACACGCTCATCGTGCACCAGCGTCGGCACGACGCCGTTCGGATTGAGTGCGAGATAATCGGGCGTCAATTGCTCCATCTCCTGGAGATTGACGATCCGGCTTTCCCACGCGGCGCCTTTCTCCGCGAGGCAGAAGCGCACCTTGATGCAGCAGAACGCGTCCCAGTCGTGATACAGCGTCAGCATGAGGGCGCGTCCTGCGTTGTCGGTCAGTTCTATGCGGCTCCCGGCCCGCGATCGATGATCGCGAGCGGCGCGGTGCGAGCCTTGCGCAGCTTATCACGCTGCGCCTGCGTCGCCTTCTCGTCGATTGCGTCGCCGGCCATGACGACGCCGTAGGCATCACGGGCGGCGTCGCGGGAGATCTTGCCCTGCACCACATCGCGCTGCACGAGGTCGGTCTCGCGCTCCAGCGCATCGCCCCAGCCGCCGCCGCCGGTGGTTTCGACGCGCACCACTTCGCCGGCCGCGACCGGCTCGCCGTCGACCAGACCGCCGAGGCGGCGTTCATTCTTGCCGTTCGGATCGACCGTGACAACGAACGGCTTGCCGGCCTGGCCGCCGTTGACGCCGTAGCAACCGAGCAGCACGCGGTCGGCAGTGACGATGGTGTGGCAATCGACCAGCGCACGGTAATGCTTCTCGTAGCCGAGACCGCCGCGGCGCTTGCCGGCGCCGCCGGAATCGGTACGGAGCGCGAGCTTCTCGACGATCAGCGGGAACTTCGTCTCGGTGAATTCCGCCGGCTGGTTGCGCGAATCCGGCACGATGTGGATCGCATCATTGCCGTCGGCGTAGTAGCGGCCGCCGGAGCCGCCGCCGAGCACCTCGCGCGACAGGAACGGCTTGCCGTCGAGCCCGATGCCGTAGAATCCGGTGTAGCGGATCGTCTCCTGATCCGCCGGCATGCGGCCATCGACCGCCTGCGCGACGACGCCGGCGAGCAGCGACAGGCAGCGCAGCAACACGAACGAACGCGCATTGGTCGCCGCCGGCCAGATCGGCGTGATCAACGTGCCCTTGGGCGGGAAGATCACGTCGAAAATCTCGCAGACGCCTTCGTTGACGTTGATTTCCGCCGCGCGCTCCGGCGTGTCGGCGAGGTTGCGCAGGATCGGCGCGATCCATTTCACCAGGAACGCGCCGTCGGCATAGTCGGCCGGCCAGTTCAGCGGGCCATCGGACTGCGGATCGGTGCCGGTGAAGTCGAGCGTGATCTTGTCGGCGGTCTTGACCATCTTCAGCACGATCTTGTGCAGCTTGATGGTGCCGCCGACGTCGCGCTCGACATAGTCGTGCCAGACATATTCGCCGTCGGCGATCTTCGGCATCAGTTCGGTGCGGAAGGTGTCGCGGCATTTGCGGATGATGGTCTGGAAGCAGGCTTCGACGGTCTTGGTGCCGAAACGCTGGAACAGCTCCTCCATGCGCCGCGCGCCCATGATGCAGGCCTGGATTTCGCTGTCGAGGTCGGCCGACAGGATCTCCGGCAGGCGGGTGTTGCGGCGGATGATCTTGAACGCTTCGTCGTTGCGCTTGCCTTCGCTGTAGACGCGGATCGGCGGCACCGCGAGACCTTCCTCGAACACCGACTGCGCGGTGCCGGGCATCGAGCCGGGGACGCGGCCGCCGATATCGTCGTGATGGCCGAACGCCTGGATATAGGCAACCACCTCGCCGTCATGGAACACCGGCACGGTGGAGCACAGATCGGGCAGATGGCCGATGCAGCCTTCCGTCAGATAGGTGTCGTTCATCAGGAACACGTCGCCGGGGCGCATCGTCTCCGGCGGATAGTCGCGCAGCACGGCCTGCGGCATCGCCGAATAGGAGCGGCCGGTGAGTTTGCGCGAATAACGGTCGAACAGGCCGACGCGGTAGTCGTGCGCCTCGCGGATCATCGGGCTGCGCGCGGTGCGCTCGATCGCGTATTCGATCTCGGCTTCGATCGAATTGAGCGTGCCTTCGACGATCTGCAGGATCACCGGATCGACGTCGGGGGTCGGCACGTCCGGCGCGGTCGGCCAGGGATGCGTCTTCACGGCGGGCTGGCGGGCGATATCGGTGTGCAGGGTCATGATCGATCCTCCTCACTTTCCGTCGCGGATGATCATGATGCCATGATCGTCGACGGTCAGGGTCTGGCCGGGGAATACGACGGTGGTCGAGCCGAATTCCTCGACGATCGCCGGTCCGGGGAACGTGGCGCCGGGCGCCAGATTTTTGCGGTCATAGAGCGGCGTGTCGCGGCGGCCGCCGTCGAAATAGACGGAGCGCGTGCCTTTCGATTCCGCTTTCTTGTCGGACTTCGGCAGCTTCGGCAGGCTTGGCCGTTCGATCATGCCGAAACCCGAGACGCGGAAATTGACGATCTCTACCTTCTGCTGGCCCTTGTAGTCGTAGCCGAAGGTGCGCCGGTGTGCGGCGTGGAACGTATCGACGAGAGCTTCGACCACCGAGCCGTCGATCTTGCCGCCGGGCGCGGTGACGCGCACTTCCATCGACTGGCCGGCGTAGCGGATGTCGGCTTCGCGCACGAGGCGGATGCGGTCGCGGGCGATGCCGTCCGCTTCGAGCCGCGCCACAGCGTCGGCTTCAAGGCCGCGATAGATCTCGGCGACGGCTGACAGATCGACCTCGTCCTCGTGCATGACGCGCGTGACCATCTGGTCGTTGCGCCAGTCGACGGCGAGCAGGCCGAACGCGGCGAGATTGCCGGGGCTCGGCGGAATGATGCACGCCTTCATGCCGATCAGTTGCACGACGGCCGCCGACTGCACCGGGCCGCCGCCGCCGAACGACAGCAGCGCGAAGTCGCGCGGGTCGATGCCGCGCTGAATGGTCATCTGCCGGATGCGGTTGGCCTGGCTCCAGTTGGCGATCTCGATGATGCCGGCGGCGATCTCGTCCGGCGTCTTGCTGGAATTGAGCGCCTTGGCGAGATCGACCATGCCTTGACGCGCGCGCTCCACGTTCAGCGCGATGCCGCCACCGATCAGCGCGGCCGGTAGCCGGCCGAGCACGAGATTGGCGTCGGTGATGGTCGGCTGCGCACCGCCGTTCGGGTAGCACATCGGCCCCGGATCGGCGCCCGCGCTTTTCGGGCCGACCCTGAGCTGTCCCTCGCGCGACACCCAGGCGATCGAGCCGCCGCCGGTGCCGATGGTCTCGATGTCGATCATCGGGATGCGCACCGGGAACGGACCGACCGAGCCGGAATTGGTGAGCTGCGCGATCTTGTTCTCGATCAGGCTCAAGTCGGTGGAGGTGCCGCCGGCATCGAGGGTGACGACGTTATCGAAACCCGCGAGTGTCGAGATCACCGCGCTGCCGAGCACGCCGGCGGCGGGCCCGGAGAGGGCGGTGGTGATCGGCTTGTTCACCACCTGGCCGGCGCTCATCACGCCGCCGTTCGACTGCATCACCAGGAACGGCTTGTCGCGCAACTGGTCGCCGAGCGCGTCCTTCACGCGCTTGAGATAGCGCTCCATGTGCGGCTTCACGAACGCATCCACCAGCGTGGTGATGGTGCGCTCGTATTCGCGATATTCCGGCAGCACCTGCGACGAGATCGAGATGGTGCCGTCCGGATATTCCTCGTTGAGGATTTCCAGCACGCGGCGCTCATGCGCGTCGTTGGCGTAGGCGTGGATCAGGCAGACGCCGATGGCACGGATGCCGCGTGCCTTCAGAGCGCGCGCGGCCTGCCGCACGCTGTCCTCATCCAAGGGGCGCAGTTCCTCGCCCTTGAAATTCATGCGGCCGCCGACCTCGAACACCAGATCGAGCGGCACCGGCCGTTCCGGCTTCACCCAGAAATAGGAATTGCCGTAGCCGTCCGGCACCGCCTGCCGCGCGATCTCCAGCACATGGCGGAAGCCGGTGGTGACGATCAGGCCGAGCGAGTCGATCGCGCCCTGCAGCAGCGCGTTGGTCGCGACCGTGGTGCCGTGGGCGAGACCGATCAGCTCATCGGTGGTGGCGCCGACCTCGCCGAGGATCTTGTGCACGCCGTTGACGAGACCGAGCGCCGGATTGGCCGGCGTGCTCGGCACCTTGGTCACGGCGACATGGCCGGAGGCCGCATCGACGCAAACAATGTCGGTGAAGGTGCCGCCGGTGTCGATGCCGATCCGCAGATGAGCTTTGGAGGAAGCCTGTGACGCCATGGTCGACCGTCCCTGACAAGGAAAGCTGAAATCTGCCGGAAAGGGTCTATCGGGGCCGGGCCTCTGTCCAACAGCATTTGGGGATAGTAATATCGGAAAAACAGATTTCTCCGGCCTTTGGCCCGAAACGTCTGGCGGAAATTCGTGAATTTCCCTCAATTCTTGAGGGGCTTTGGGGAAAGTGACGTGGAATTTCGGCAAATCCGATACGCGCTGGCCGTGGCCAAGGACCGCAGCTTCACCAAAGCGGCGGAGCGGCTGAACATCTCGCAGTCGGCCGTGTCCGAGCAGGTGAAGCTGCTGGAAGCGGAAATCGGCTTCGACTTGTTCCGGCGCACCGGGCGCGGCATCGAGTCGACCGAGCGCGGCCGCATGTTTCTCTATGAGGCGGAGCGGGTGGCGAGCGACGTGCTCGGCCTCACCGATATCGCGCGCCGTCTGAGCGGCGTCGGCGTCGATACGTTGATGCTCGGCATCGGCTCGGGTCTCGCGCCGATCCTGCTGCCGCGGCTGTTCCCGCGCGACAATCCCCGCGCCAACCTGCATCTGGAAATCAAGACCGCGCCGACGCGGGTGATCTTCGACGAACTGCACAACGAGCGGATGGATATCGGCATCATCGCCGACGTCGGGCCGGACCGCGTGCCGTCGGGCCTGAGCAGCACGCCGCTGTTCGATCTCGATATCATGCTGATCCTGCCGCCGGACCATAAGCTGGCATCGCATCCGGGGCCGATCGAGATCGGCCTGCTGGTGGATGAGCCGATGATCATGAACGAGTTGTCGATCGGCTACGGCGAGATCGTCGGCAATATGTTCAACGATCTCGGGTTGCGGCCGCGCATCAAGGCGGTGGTGGACAATGTCGAGACCATCAAGGTGATGGTGCAAACGGGCCTCGGCATCGCGCTCATCCCGGCGGGCGCCGCCGATCTCGAGGCGAAAGCCGGATTGCTGGCGCTGCGGGCGACGGTACCGTCACGCAGTCTGTCGATCCATGTCTATCGTGCGGCGCGCAGCCTGTCGCGCCGCAAGGAATTGCTGCTGACGCAATTGCTGGAGGGGGCGCCGGCGGACTAGAGCATGATCCCGAAAGTGTGAGGCGGTTCTTGGAAAGGATCATGCCCAAGCCAGAAATTTTGTCTTCGCTCAGGTCGGCTGGAAGTTGACCGACTTCAGCAACTCGTCGCCACGCTTCTGGTAGCCGCGCGCGAAATCGTCGAACTGCTTGGGCGTTTCGATCACCGGTTCGACGCCGATCTTGGCCAGTTGCCCGCTCGCCGCCAGCGCCTTGATGGTCTCGTTGATCGCGGCATTCATCGCCGTCACCTGATCGGCGGGCATGCCTTTCGGACCCCACACGCCATACCACGAGGCGTGATCGAGACCCGGCATGCCGGCTTCCGCGGCGGTTGGGATGTCGGGTGCGAGATTGCTGCGCTTCGACGAGGTGAGCGCGATCGCCTTCACCTGGCCGCCCTGCGCCATCGGCAATAGCGCCAGCACCGGATCGATCAGCAATTGCACATGGCCGGCGGCGACATCGGTGAGACCGGGCGCGGTGCCGCGATAGGGCGCGATGGTGAGGTTGAGCCCGGCGAGCTTGTTGAATGCGACGGTCGCGAGATAGCCCGGCGCACCGAGCGCGGAGGTGGCGAAAGTCCAGTTGTCCGGGTGCTGGCGCGCGTCGGCGACGATCTCGGTGATGTTCTTCTGCGGCAGCTTCGGCGACATCACCAGCAGCATCGGCGCTTCGCCGGCGCGCGCGATCGGCGTGAAGTCGACGATCGGATCGTAGGGAGCGGATTTCATCACGCTCTGTGCCATCACATGCGTGCCGGCCGAGAACAGCACCGTATAGCCGTCGGGCGCCGCCTGTCGCACGGCCTGGCCGCCGACGGTGCCGCTGCCGCCGCTGCGGTTATCGACCACGATGGTGTAACCCCTGGTCTCCTTCAGCTTCTCGGCGAGCAGCCGCGCGAACACATCGACGCCGCCGCCAGCGGCGAACGGAACGACCATGCGGATCGGCCGGTTGGGGAAACCGCTCGGCTGCGCGGCGAGCGCGCGCGGCAGGGCGGTTGCGCCGGCTGCGGCGGCGGACGCGAGCAGGAAGTGGCGGCGTTGCATCGTGGTGTCTCCCGGCGCTTCTGACTTGATTTTCGGATAGCGAAAAATTTTTCTTATTTTTCCTTGGGTTAGTCTGCGCGTCGCGACGAGTCAAGAAAGCGCGGCGCACGGTCGGCGATGCCGGATGAGGTCATCGCGCGTCAGCCGACGGTGCCGCCGCTCGCCTCCAGTCCGCTGGCGATCAGCCGCGCGGTCTTGCGCAGCGGTTCCAGCGCGCGGTCGCGCAAGTCGTCGGCGGTCATCCGCATGCTGGGCGCCGCGACGCTGACGGCGGCGACCGGAAAGCCGTCGCGGTCGAGTACCGGGGCCGCCAGCGCGATCATATCGTTCGAGACCAGCGATCCGCCGAGTGCGTAACCCTGCTTGCGCACCGCCGCGAGTCGCTTGCCGAGATCGGCCGGCTGTCCGATCGTATGGAAATCGCGCTGCCGGCTCGGCAGAGCAAGAATGCGCGCGACGTCGGTCGGCGGCAGGAATGCGAGGATCGCCCAGCCGATCACGCTGTTGGCGGCCGGGATCAGCGTGCCGACGCGGATATCGACGCCGAGTCGCGTCATGCCGGCGCGAATGCGCTCGACATAGAGCACGTCACTGCCGTCGAGCACGCCGAGGTTTGCCGCTTCGCTCACCTCGCCGACCAAGGTGCGCAGCAGCGGCCGCGCCAGCGTGCGGATGTCGCGCCGGCCGATGGCGCGGAAGCCGAGGTCGAGCACCTTGAGCGTGAGTGTGAAGCGCTTGCCTTCGGCGCGCGCGACATAGCCGAGATCGACCAGCGTGTTGAGCATGCGATGCGTGGTGCCGGGATCGAGCATCGCCGCGCCGGCAAGCTCGCTCAGGGTGAGATCGGCGTCGCTCGCGGCGATCGCCTCGAGCAGGCGGAAGGCCTTGGCCAGGGACTGTACCGAACTCTTGCCGTCCCGCGACGCCGTTTTGACTGTGGCTTTTCCGGCGGCCTTGCTCCCGCGTGTTGTGCGCGGCAGTTGCGGGCCGCGCAGCTTGGGGGCGGTCAACGATTTTTCCCGCAGGAACTTGTCCTTGATGGTGCCGATCCGTTTCATGGCGCTCGCCTCGTCGATCCTGATACCGCCGCGCTGTCCTTGACAGCATCGCTGTCGCCGGGCACTTTATCATCCGAAAATATTTTCGCAATCCGAAATAAAGACGGGCTGGCGATGAACCGGCCCGGCGACGAGGATGGATCATGAGCGTGGCTTCGGAAGCGGTCTCGGGCGGAGCCGGCGCGGCGCGGCTGCGCATCGCTGTCGACATCGGCGGCACCTTCACCGATCTCGCGGCATTCGATGAGGCGTCGGGCGAACTGCATTTCGGCAAGGCGCTGTCGACCCACGGCAAGCTGGTCGACGGCATCGAGGACACGCTCAACGGTGCGCGGATCGCGGCGAAGGATGCCTACCTGTTCCTGCACGGCTCGACCATCGCCATCAACACGCTGCTGGAGCGTACCGGCGCGGAGACCGCGCTGCTGATCACCGAAGGTTTCCGCGACATCTATGAAATCGGCCGTGTCAACCGGCCCGATGCCTACAACCTGTTCTTCAGCAAGCACGAGCCGCTGATCCGCCGCTCGCTGCGCTTCGAGGTGCCGGAGCGGCTGCGTGCCGACGGCGCCGTGCACAAGGAACTGGACGAGAGCGCGGTGCGCCGTCTCGTCCGTTCGCTGAAAGGGCGCGGAATCGAGGCGGTCGCGATCCTGCTGCTGCATTCGTACCGCAATCCCGCGCACGAGGTGCGCGTCAAGGAGATCGTGCAGGAGGAGTTGCCGGGCACGTTCGTCTCGGCCTCGCACGAACTGTCGCAGGAATACCGCGAGTTCGAGCGCGTCTCGACGGTGGCTGCCAACGCCTATGTCGGCCCGCGCGTCGCCGCCTATCTCGGCGAACTGGAAAGCCATCTCGAAGCGGCGGGTTTCCGCGGCAGCTTCTATGCGGTGCAGTCGACCGGCGGCCTGTTTCCCATCGCCCATGCGCGGCGAGACTGCGTGCGCATGCTGGAGTCGGGCCCGGCGGCGGGCGTGATCGGCGCTCAGGCGATCTGCGCGCAGATGGGGCTCGGCGACGCCATCGCCTTCGACATGGGCGGCACCACGGCGAAGGCCGGTGTCATCAGCAAGGGCGAGCCGCTGACCACGGGCAGCGCGTTGATCGGCGGCTACGAGAAGGCGCTACCGATCCAGATTCCCATGATCGACATTTTCGAGGTTGGCACCGGCGGCGGCAGCATCGCCCGCATCGGCGAGGGCCAGTCGCTGCGCGTCGGCCCGCAGAGTGCCGGCTCGATGCCGGGGCCGGCCTGCTACGGCCGCGGCGGCAAAGAGCCGACCGTGACCGATGCCAATCTGCTGCTCGGCCGGCTCGACGAACACAACTTCCTCGGCGGCGAGATGCCGCTCGACCGGGACGCCGCGCGCATGGCGATGCGTGCTGTCGCCGCGCCGCTCGGTCTCGACGAAACCGCGATGGCGGACGGCATCCTGCGTATCGCCGTCACCACCATGTCGCATGCGGTGAAGGCCGTGACCACCGAGCGCGGGCTCGACGCCGGTGCCTTCACCATGGTGGTCTATGGCGGCGCCGGGCCGCTGCATGCGTCGGCCATCGCGCGCGAAATCGGCATCCGCCGCGTGCTGATCCCGTTCTCGCCGGGGCATTTCTCGGCTTACGGCATGCTGTTCAGCGATCTGCGTTACGACTATGTGCGTTCCTGCTTCCGCCGGCTCGACGATGTGTCGTTCGACGAGCTTGAAGCGATCTACGCCGAGATGGAAAAAGAGGGCCGCGCCGCCATCGCCGATTCCGCGGTGAAGCCGGGCGAGATTAGGGTCGCGCGCGCCGCCGACATGCGTTACGTCGGGCAGGAGCATGCCGTCACGGTCGATCTCGACGAGGCGCTGTTCAAGGCGAAGGATCGCCCTGGCATCAAGCGCCAGTTCGACGAGGTGCATGCGGTGCGCTACGGCACCTCCGCGCCGAAGGAGCCAGGCGACATCGTCAGCCTGCGGCTCACCGTCACCGGCCTGATGAAGAAGCCGAGCCCACGCTCGGTGCAGGAAGGCGCGGCGCAGCCTGAGGCCGACACGCTGCTGCGCCGCAAGCCGGTCTATTTCCGAGACGCGGGTGATTTCGTCGAGACGCCGGTCTATGCGCGCACACGGTTGCGGCATGGCAACGAAATCGCCGGTCCCGCGCTGATCGAGGAACATGCCTCGACCACGGTGATCCAGCCCGGCGACCGCATGAGCGTCGACGCCTTCGGCAATCTCATCCTGACGATCGGGAGCTGAAAATGACCGCGCAACGCCAGCCGATCGACGCCGTCACCGTCGAGGTGATCCGCAACGGTCTTCTCGCCATCACCGAGGAGATGAAGACCAATCTGACGCGTACCGCCTACAACCTCATCATCTACGAGGCGCTCGACTTCACCGTCGGCCTGTTCACGGTGAAGGGCGAGACCATCTCCATCGGCCTCGGCCTGCCGATGTTCATCCGTGGCATGGCGGAGACGGTGAAGGCGAAGATCAAGCATTTCGGGCTGGAGAACATCCATCCCGGCGATATCCTCGTCACCAACGACGCCTACATCACCGGCTCGCACCTCAACCATTTCACCTTCACCCAGCCGATCTACCATGAGGGAGAGATTGTCGCGTTCTCGTGCTGCATGGCGCATTGGCTCGATGTCGGCGGCACGCTCGGGCAGGTGACCACGGACATCTTCTCCGAAGGCATCCAGATCCCGATCGTCAAGTACCAGAAGGCCGGCGTGGTCAACCAGGACCTCGTTGACATCATCGCCATGAACGTACGTTTGCCGGAGCGCGCGCTCGGCGATCTGCGCGCGCAGATCACGGCGGTGACGACCGGCGAGCGTCGGTTCGGCGAACTGGTGCGGCGCTACGGCAAGGACGCGGTACTCGGCTCGGTCGCGGTCATCATGGACCATTCCGAGGCGATCGCGCGTGCCAACACCCGCAACATTCCCGACGGCGTCTACGAGGCCGAGTCCTATATGGACGACGACGGCGTCGATATCGGCCAGCGCATCCCCATCAAGGTGCGGGTCGAGAAGCGCGGCGACGAGATGACCATCGATCTCTCGGACGTCAGCAAGCAGGTGCGCGGCTTCTACAATTCCGGCATCACCACCGGCATCGCCTGCGCGCAGGTGGCCTACAAGTGCCTGACGACGCCGACCGATTATCCGGTGAACGACGGCAGCTTCCGCCCCTTGAAGGTGATCATGCCGATGGGGCGTGTGATCAGCGCCGAGCGGCCGTTCCCGATGCGGGTGTGGATGACGTTCCCGATGACGGTGATCGACACCATCTTCAAGGCGCTGGCCAACGCGATCCCGGATCGGGTGATCGCCGGCCACCACGCCGATCTCGTGTTCCCGAACATCCACGGCATTTCGCCGACCGATGGGCGGTTGTTCATTGTCGGAATCGGTCCGCTCGGCGGCGGCTGGGGCGGCAAGCGCGCGGAAGATGGTGTGTCCGCCACCGTCTGCATGAACGACGGCGACACCCACAACAGCCCCTCGGAGCAGCTCGAATCGAAATATCCGGTGCTGGTGGAGCGTTACTCCTTGCGGGCGGATTCCGCCGGCGCCGGCAAGCATCGTGGCGGCCTCGGCGCGGAAATGGTGGTGCAGGCGCTGTCGCCGTTCGCGGTGACGACGCGCATCGACCGCGTGCATTGCAAGCCGTGGGGTCTGCATGGCGGCAAGGAAGCGGCCGGCAACGGCATCGGCATCCGCCGGAACGGCAACTGGGAAACCGATATGCCGAACGCCAAGATTTTCGGCGTACGGCTGCGGCAGGGCGATGCCTATCTGATGCAGTCGGGCGGCGGTGGCGGGTTCGGCTCGCCGCTGGAGCGCGACCCGGAGCAGGTGGCGCATGACGTGCGCGAGGGTTATGTGTCGCAGGAGGCCGCGCATCAGGATTACGGTGTGGTGGTGTCGGCGGAGGGCGCGCTCGACCGCGAGGCGACGCAGGCGTTGCGTCAGCGGCTGCGGCAGGGCGGTTCGGCCGGCGAGGCGTTCGAGGTGATCGCGGGGTGACGACGTGAGCGGACCGGTTGCAGCAGCGGGTCAGGGCCAGCGCGCCAGTGCGGCGCGCGACCTGGCGGCGTTGTGGCAGCGGATCGGCTCGCAACATATCGGCGCGCAAGGCTGTGCCGCGTGCGGCTTCGGCGGAATGATGTTTCAGGCGTCGGATTTCGAGCTTGATATCGTCGAGTTCGTGATCGGCGATGCGCGCAAGGCGAAGCGCCCGGACGTGGAGACGTATATCGATCGGGTGGCGAAGCGGGGGCCGGATCGCTACAGCCTGCCGGCGCTGCTGGAGGCCATCGCCACCGAATGCGACGGCACCGCGCAGGACGATCTGGATTTCATTCGTGATTTCATTCTTGCGCGGCTGCGCACCACGCTGACCTCGATCGAAGCCGCGCACAACAGTGCGCGGTTCGTGTGCGATTAGTTTGGAATATTGGCATCCGTTCGTCCCCGCGAAAGCGGGGACCCACTCTAAGCGTGGATTCCCGCTTTCGCGGGAATGAATGGGAGAGAGTCTTAGCTCCTGCCTCACTTCACCTGGATGCCGGCCTTGGTGATGACGTCGCGCCACATCGCGGTTTCGTCCGTGATGCGCTGCTGCAGTACGGCTGCGCCGTCGGCGGCGATCTCGACGCCGGCGTCGCTCAGTTTCTTGCGCGTGTCGGCGTCGGTGAGCGCGGTGACGATCGCCTTCTCGATCTTAGCGCGCAGCTCCGGCGGGGTCTTGGCCGGCGCGAGCACGGCGAACCAGGCGCTGGTGTCGAAGTTCGAGAGGCCGGATTCCGCGAGCGTCGGCACATCGGGAAGCTGCGGCGCGCGCTGCGCGGTGGTGACGGCGAGCGCGCGCAGCTTGCCGGCGCGCACCAGCGACAGCACCGACGGAAGATTGTCGAACATCACCTGCACGTTGCCAGACAGGAGATCCTGCACCGCCGGCGCGCTGCCTTTGTACGGCACATGCAGGAGGTCGACGCCGGTGCGCTGCTTGAACAGTTCCCCGGTGACCTGGCCGTTGGAGCCGACGCCCTGCGAGGCGTAGCTCAGTTTGCCCGGCTCCTTTTTGGCGAGCGCGATCAGCTCTTGCACGGTTTTGGCCGGCACACTGGGGTTCACCACCAGCACGTTGGCGACGACGCCGGTGCGGGTGATCGGCGCGAGGTCGGTGGCGACGCTATAAGGCAGGTTGGAATAGAAGGTCGGATTGAGCGTCAACGCGCTCGACGCGACGGTGAGCAGCGTGTGGCCATCCGGTGCGGCGTGGGTCACGGCGGTGACGCCGATGCCGCCGTTGGCGCCGGGGCGGTTCTCGACGATCACGCTTTTCCCCCAGATCTCGGAGAGCTTCTGCGCCAGCGAGCGGGCGATGATGTCGCTGGTGCCGCCGGCCTGATACGGCGAGACGAGCGAGACCGTGCGTGCGGGAAATTCCTGCGCGGACACCGGCGAGGACAACAGGGCAAGGCTGGCGAGCAGAGAACCGGTGAGGGCAGCAGCGCGCATTGTTCGCTCCAGACGCAAAATGCAAAGACCGGGTGACACTTTGGCCGACCCGTGTCCGTGAGGGAAGGGCGCAGGCGGCGGGAGTATGGCCGCAACTGTGGATCAGGCCGGAATTTAATTGGTCGCCTCCCGCGCGATCCGCTAGCCACGGCGCATCGGTGCAAACGGGGAGGGTTCGATGGCACGTCGTCCTGTGATCGGGGTGATGGGAGCGGGCGATGGCGCGCGTCCGCAGGATATCGCGATGGCGCGCGACCTTGGCGCCGCGGTGGCGCGCGAGGGCTGGGTGTTGCTCAGTGGCGGCCGCGATGCCGGCATCATGGATGCGGTCAATCAGGGCGCGCGGGCGGCGGGCGGGCTGACAATCGGTGTGCTGCCGACGGCCGATACCAGTCATCTGTCCGACGCGGTGGATGTGGCGATCGTCACCGGCATGGGCAGCGCGCGCAACGCCATCAACGTGCTGTCGAGCGATGTGGTGATCGCCTGCGGTGTCGGCGGCGCGGGGACGGCGTCGGAGATCGCGCTGGCTTTGAAGTCGAAGAAGCCGGTGATCCTGCTCAACGACAGCGAGGAGAGCCGTCGCTATTTCGCCGGTATTGGCGGCGCGCGGGTGAGCGTCGCCGAAACGGTCGAGCAGGCGATCGCGCTGACGCGTGGTTTGCTCTCCACGCGCTGACGTGTTGGCGTCCCGGTCTCAGCGCGTGAGCGCCAGAATTCCCGTCGATATCTGCGGCACATAGGTGATCAGGATCAGCACCAGCAAATTGGTCACGATGAATGGCCAGATGCCGCGCACGATCAGTTCCACCGGTCGGCGCAGTGTTGAGGATGCGACGAACAGGTCGAGCCCGAACGGCGGGGTGATCATGCCGATGCAGATATTCAGGCAGACGACGATGCCGAAATGGACCGGGTCGATGCCGAGCGAGGTCGCGACCGGGAAGAAGGTCGGAATCAGAACGAGCAGGATCGAGTTCGGATCGATGAACATCCCGGCGATCAGCAGCACGATGTTGACGATCAGGAGGAAGACGATCCAGTCCACGTTCCAGGTTGCGAACAGTTGCGTGAAGAACGCCGGAACCTGTGCGAGCGTAATGAGGAACGACAGCATCGATCCCATCGCCAGCAGGATGAAGATCACGACCACCGTGATGGCCGAGCTCTCGGCGATTTCGCCAAGAACCTTGAGGCCGAAAGAACGGTAGAGCACCATCTCGACCAGAAGCGCGTAGACCACGGCGACGGCGGCGGATTCGGTCGCGGTGAAGATGCCGCCATAGATGCCGCCGAGAATGATGAGCGGCATCCCCAGCGCAACCAGCCCGTCACGCAGCGCGAGCAGCCGTTCGCTGCGGGTCGCGCGCGGGAAAACGCCGGCGCCGGTGCGAGCCGTCACGATCTGTACATAGATCATGAAGGCGACGCCGAGCGTGACGCCGACCACGAGGCCGGCGGCGAACAGGTCGGCAATTGAGGTGCCGGTCAGCCAGCCATAGATGATCAGCGTGATGCTCGGCGGGATCAGCAGCGCGCATTCGGCGCTGGAGGCGATCAACCCGAGCGCGAATTTCTCGGAGTATTTGGCCTTGACCAGCTCCGGATGCAGCAGCCGGCCGAGCGCGGCGACCGTTGCCGGGGCCGATCCGCAGATCGCGCCGAAGCCCATGCAGGACACCACGGTGGTGTGTCCGATCCCGCCTTTCAGATGGCCGAGATTGGTTTTGACCAGATCCGTCAGCCGTTTTGCGATGGTGCCGCGCGCCATGATGTCGGCGGCGAAGATGAAGAACGGAATCGCCAGCAAAGTGGAGACGTTGACGCCGCCGAGCAGCTTCTGCCCCAGCGCGATCGGCGGGATCGATGGAAAAATGAAATACCACGCCAGCAGCGTCGGCACGCCCATGACGAGGAACATCTCGAAGCCGAGGATGAGAAGGATCGCCGCTGCGACGCAGAGAAGGATCACGGTCATTGTCGATATCCCTTAGTGATCCTGAATGACGTCGCGAAGCAGGAAACGGTTCTGGTATCCGACGAGTTCGAGCAGATAGCGCAGCGCCAGAAGCGCGAACCCGATCGGTAGCGGGGCATAGAGCCACAGCATGGTCGTGCCGAGCGTCGGGCTGATCTGACCGCTGTTGTAGATGAAGAGCGCGAGGTCGAAGCCGATCTTGGTGAAGATCAGGCAGAACACGAGGCCGATGAGATTGATCGCTGTCTGGACGATGCGTGCGGTCGGCTCGCGCATATTGTCGAGCAACGCGGTCATGGCGATGTGCCGCCGCCGCTCCAGCGCCAGCCCGAAGCCGACAAAGACCAGCCAGGCAAGGCCGAACAGCGTCGCCTCATCGATCCAGGCCAGTTCGGTGGCCAATGTCGGGCTGAAATAGCGCACCACGACATTGATGAAATACAGCAACGACATCGCGACCATGACGACCGCGATGAACGTTCTTTCGATAGCACGGAGAATAGTCAGTGCGCGTGCCAGCATGGCCGCCCCCATTTCAATTCCGTTACCGGATGGCCCCAGCCGCTCGCGATCGTCCGATACGCAGCGCGCCCGGCTTTGGGCCGGGCGCGCTGGTCATCGATCAGTTGCCGAGTTTCTTCAACTCGGCTTTGTAGAGGTCGATTGCTTTTTGACCTTCGCCGCCGGCGCGCGCGATGAACGCCTGCTCGGACTTCGGTGTCATCGCCGCCTGCCACGCCTTGGCATCCGCTTCGCTGAGATTGCCGATCTCGGTCTTGCCGGAAGACTTGATGGTGTTCAGCGCGGCGACCTGCGCATCGGCTTTCATCTTCTCCACCTCGGGGCGAACCTCGGTGAAAGCGTCGGTGATGATCTTGCGGTGGCCTTCCGGCAGCGATTTCCACCAGGTCGGGTTGAACAGCACGAGGTCTTCCATCGCGCCATGCTCCGACACCACGAGATGCTTCTGCACCTCGTAGAACTTCATCGTCGAAATCGTATCGAGCGGGTTTTCCTCGCCGTCGACGACGCCGGTCTGCAGCGCGGTATAGAGTTCGCCGAACGGGATCGCGATGGCGCTTGCGCCGACCGAACTGAACTGCTCGATCAGGATGCGCGAATCCATCACGCGGAATTTCTGGCCGGTGAACTCCGACAGTTTATCGATCGGCTTGTTCGACGTGATGCTCTTGCGGCCGTTCGGCCAGAGCGCGATCGCGGTCAGGCCGCGGCTGGTGAAGGAATCGAGGACGAACTGGCCGAACGGCCCTGTCCGCAGAGCATTGGCCTTGGCCGCATCTTTCGGCAGCAGGAACGGGATATCGAAAACCGAGACCACCGGATTGAAACCACCGAGGAACGCGGCCGGCATCACGGTGCATTCCAGCGCGCCGAACTGCGTGCCTTCGATCATCTGGCGTGCATTGCCGAGCTGCGAAGCCGGGAACAGCTTGAATTCCACGTCGCCCTTGGTGCGCTCCTTCACCAGCGCCGCGACTTTTTCCAGACCGCGATGGCGCGGCTGGGTCGGCGACTCAAGATGCCCGATCTTGGCGGTGAACTTGGCGGATTGTGCTGATGCACGGGAAGCGGAAGCGGCAACGACAAATGCGCCGCTCGTGACTTTCAGAAATTCGCGTCGTGAAGCCATGGGGTGAAACTCTCTTGAGTGAGGAAAACGCGCTGCTCTCCCGGTGGCAAGCAGACTATCTCAAATTTTAGACTAGCGTAGAAATGCTGTCAAACGTGCTGATTTTCAGCCGTGCGTGGTATTGGCAGGCAAGCGGGCCACCGCTGACGGCCCAAGCGTCGAACGCGCCCGCATCCGCCATCCACCGCCGTCGCGCCTGCCGCGATGTGG
>JAHBZF010000031.1 GCA_019635575.1 Pseudolabrys sp.
CGTCGAGCTGCGCAAGGACATGTGGGCGATCGTGCGGACGCTGCGCGAGTCCGGCGTCACCATCATTCTCACCACGCATTACATCGAGGAAGCCGAGGAGATGGCCGACCGGATCGGCGTCATGTCCAAGGGCGAAATCATCCTGGTCGAGGAAAAAGCCGAGCTGATGCGCAAGCTCGGCAAGAAGCAGTTGACGCTGCAATTGCGCGAGCCGCTTGCCGCGGTGCCGCCGGCGCTTGCGGCCTATAACCTCGCGCTCGCGGACGACCGGCTGCATCTGACCTACAGCTACGATTCCAAGGCGGACCGCACCGGCATCACCCGATTGATCGACGGGCTCGCCGAGAGCGGCATTGCTTTCAAGGACCTGTCGACGACGCAAAGTTCGCTCGAAGACATTTTCGTCGATCTGGTGCATCGCCAATGAATCTGCGTGCCGTCAAAGCGATCTATCGGTTCGAAATGGCGCGCACCGCCCGCACGCTGATGCAAAGCATCGTCTCGCCGGTGATTTCCACTTCGCTGTATTTCGTGGTGTTCGGTTCGGCGATCGGCTCGCGCATCACCGAGATCGAGGGCGTGAGCTACGGTGCGTTCATCGTGCCGGGTCTGATCATGCTGACGCTTTTGACCCAGAGCGTGATGAACGCCTCGTTCGGCATCTATTTCCCGCGCTTTGTCGGCACGATCTACGAACTCTTGTCGGCGCCGATCTCGTTTTTCGAGATTGTGCTCGGTTATGTTGGCGCCGCAGCGACCAAATCGATCATCCTTGGCGTGATCATCCTCGCGACCGCCGGATTCTTCGTGCCGCTGGAGATCCAGCATCCGGTCTGGATGGTCACGTTCCTGATCCTGACCGCGGTGACGTTCAGCCTGCTCGGCTTCATCATCGGCATCTGGGCCGACGGTTTCGAGAAGCTGCAGATCATCCCGCTGCTGGTGATCACGCCGCTGACGTTCCTCGGCGGCAGCTTCTACGCGATCAACGTGCTGCCGCCGGTGTGGCAGACGATTTCGCTGTTCAATCCTGTTGTTTATCTGGTCAGCGGTTTCCGCTGGAGTTTCTATGGCGTCTCCGACGTGCCGATCGGTATCAGCGTCGCCGCGACCATGGCATTTCTCGCGATCTGTCTGGTCGTGATCTGGTGGATTTTCCGCACCGGATACCGGCTCAAGAACTAAAGCGTTGGTTCTTGCCCACCGTGGCGGGTTGAAAAAATCTGACACGCGCCGGAAAAATATGGAACAATTCCCTCTTTCAGGGGATTGGCGGGGAGAGTCATCCTTTTCTCTCCGGCCACGTATTGCGTGCAGGTTGAATGGCAGAACAGCTCGCAGCTCGCGCTGGCATCGATCGAATCTTTTGGCTGAATTCCTTTCGCGCGGTCCGGGCGGAAACGGAGCGCCGCGCCGCACGTCTGTCGCCGGAAGACCAGATCGTGCAGTCGATGCCCGATGCCAGTCCGACCAAGTGGCACCGCGCGCACACCACATGGTTCTTCGAGCAGTTTCTGCTGAAGCCGCATGTGCCGGATTACGCGCCATTCGATGACGACTTCGCGTTTCTGTTCAATTCTTATTATGTCGCCGCTGGCCCGCGTCACGCGCGGCCGCAGCGCGGTCTGATCACGCGCCCGGATGCGCGGCAGGTCGCCGACTATCGCGCGCATGTGGATGCGGCGGTGGAAAAGCTGATAGGCGGGATGTCGGATCGCACCTTTGCCGATGTCGCGCGTGTGCTGGAGATCGGCCTCCATCACGAGCAGCAGCATCAGGAATTGCTGCTCACCGATATCCTGCATGCCTTTGCGCAGAATCCGGTCTGTCCGGCTTATGACGCGGACTGGACGCCGCCGCGCGCCGCGCAGAACGGCGGTGCGAGCGTCGATTTGCCGGTTGGCATTCAGACGGCGGGGCATGACGGCCGTGGTTATTCGTTCGATAACGAGCATCCGCGCCATGATGTGCTGTTGCAGCCTGCGCGCATCGACCGCGAACTGATCACCAGCGCGCAATGGCTCGATTTCATACAGGACGGTGGTTACCGCAATCCGGCGCTGTGGCTGTCCGACGGCTGGGCGACGCGCGAGGCCGAGGACTGGCAGGCGCCGGGTTACTGGCGCATGCAGGACGGTACCTGGATGGCGATGACGCTTGGCGGCTTGCGTGCGGTCGACCCCGACGCGCCGGTGTGCCATGTGAGCTATTACGAAGCCGATGCGTTCGCGCGCTGGGCCGGAAAGCATCTGCCGAGCGAATTCGAATGGGAGGTCGCGGCGCGGCACGGATTGCTGGCCGACGCCTTCGGCATCGTCTGGCAATGGACCCGCAGCGCCTATCTGCCTTATCCGGGTTATCGCGCGGCGGATGGCGCGCTCGGCGAATACAACGGCAAATTCATGATCAATCAGATGGTGCTGCGCGGTGCGTCGCTGGCGACGCCGCGGGGTCATGAGCGGGCGAGCTATCGCAATTTCTTCCCGCCGCAGGCACGCTGGCAGTTCAGCGGGCTGCGGCTCGTCGATTTTCCGTAAGCGAGGGTGTCATGGTTGCTGTTGCGCGACAGAAGGATTTCTCCACGATCGACTCGGCGGAGTTTGCAGCCGACGCCCTGGCTGGATTGCGCGCGACGCCGAAGCGGATGTCGCCGAAATATTTCTACGACGCCGAAGGCTCGCAACTATTCGAGACGATCACGCAAACGCCGGAATACTATCCGACGCGCGCGGAGATGGAGGCGTTGCACCTTCATGCCAAGGATCTGGCGGCGCTGATCCCGGAGGGCGCGGCGCTGGTCGAGTTCGGCAGCGGGTCGAGCCGCAAGGCGCGCGTGCTGCTCGCCGCCGCGCCGCCGCTCGCCTGCTATGTGCCGGTCGATATCTCGCCGGAGATGCTGGAGCAGGAGGCAGCCGCGCTGCGCCGCGATGTGTCCGGCCTCAACGTGTTGCCGGTGGTGGCGGATTTCACCAAGCCGTTCGCTTTGCCGAAGGAAGCGGTGGAAGCGCCGGCGAGGGTTGGGTTCTTTCCCGGCTCGACCATCGGCAATTTCGAGCCGCACGAGGCGGCGACTTTCCTGCGTCACGCCGGGGAGCAGCTCGGCTCAAACGCGGTGATGATCGTCGGCGTCGATCTGGTGAAGGACGCGGGGACGCTGACGGCGGCTTACAATGATCGGCAGGGCGTCACCGCCGCCTTCAACCTCAATCTGCTGAAGCGGATGAATCGCGAGCTTGGCGCCAATTTCCAGCTCGACCAGTTCGAGCACCATGCGGTGTTCAATCGCGAGCGCAGTCGCATCGAGATGCACCTGGCGAGTCTCGTTCGCCAGAAAGTTCGGATCGCGGGCGAAATCGTCGATTTCCGTGCCGGTGAGACCATCCACACCGAGAACAGCTACAAGTACAGCGTCGCCTCGTTCGGCGCTCTGGCGCGCGGCACCGGGTGGGCGCCGGTGGCGGCGTTTACCGACGGGGCCGGCCTGTTCTCGATCCAGACCTTTCGCCGCATACCGGCACTGCGTCAGGACGCCTGATCCGGCACGCCTGACCGTTGCCTCGCCAGCCGGGGCGTTTATAACGTCCCGCGCCCATCCGGGCAGGTGAGGATCAATGCCTGAACAAGACGTCGTTTCGACCAGCGCGCATGTCCGCAGGCCGGGCCATCAATTTGCATGGCCAGGCGGGCGCAAGGTCGCCGTCGTGTTCAATCTTGCCTTCGAGCGGTGGTCGGACGGCAAGGCGCCGCCGCTTGGGCCGATGGGTAATCCGCTGCCGGCCGGGACGTTCGACACCAATGCGCTGTCGTGGGGCGCGTTCGGGTCGGTGCGTGGCATCGATCGTTTATTGCGGATTCTCGACCGTCAGGCGGTGCGCGCCAGTGTGATGACCAGCGGCGCTTTCGCCGAGAGCGCGCCCGCGACGGTGCGCCGTATCGCCGAGGAGGGCCACGAGATCGTCGCCCATGCCTGGGCGCAGGACGTGATTCCGGCGCGATTGAGCGTCGAGGATGTGCGGCTCGACATCCAGAAGACCACGGACGCGCTCGTCAGCGCTTCCGGAAAGCCGGTTCGCGGCTGGATCAGTCCGCGCGGCACACCGCATGCCGAGAGTGCGCGGTTTCTGCTCGAAGCCGGCTATCAATGGCAGGGCGACGTGTTCGACGACGACCGGCCCTACATTCAGGATTTTGATAAAGGTTCGCTCGCGGCGATCCCGCTCACCATGGAGGTGAATGATCTGCCGCATGCGATGCGCTACGGCCGCTCGCCGCGGCAGTTCGTCGAACTGTTCGATGACACGCTGCGTGCAGCGCTGGCGCTCGACGAGCCGATGGTGCTCGACGTCACGGTGCACTGCCATTGCTACGGCCATGCCGGTGGCGCTTACGCCTTTGAAACCATCGCGCGCCTCGCCAAGGAACGCGATGACATCTGGATCGCGCGGCGCGACGACATCGCAACGCATCTTCTCGAAACACTGGATTCACGGAAATAGGATCTCAAAAAATGAAAATCGTCGGTTTTCAATCGGACAAGGGCCTGCGTCTCGGCGTTGTCGAGGGCGATCAGGTGATCGACCTGCAGGAAGTCGATTCCCGCATTCCGGGCGACCTCGCCGAAGTGCTGCAGAAGGACGGCCTGTCCTCGCTCGCCGATGCGGCGAAGAAGGCTCCGGCCGGCGCGCGCCGCCCGCTCAAGGGTCTGAAATACGCGCTGCCGGTGGCGCGTCCGGGCAAGATCCTCTGCCTCGGTCTGAACTACATGGATCACGTCAAGGAAGGCAACTACAAGGACAACATCCCGAAATGGCCGTCGCTGTTCCTGCGCGTGCTGTCGTCGTTCGTGCCGCATGAAGCGGCGCTGATCCGCCCGCAGGCGTCGATCCAGTTCGACTATGAAGCCGAAATGGTCGCGGTGGTCGGCAAGCATGCCCGCCATCTCACCATGGACAACGCGCTCGACTGCATCGTCGGCTATTCGGCGTCGAACGAAGGTTCGATCCGCGAATTCCAGCGCCATACCTCGCAGTGGACCGCCGGCAAGAACTTCGACAAATCGGGCAGCATCGGTCCGTGGATGATCACCGCCGACGAACTGCCGAAGGGCGGCAAGGGCCTCAAGATCGGCACGCGCCTCAACGGCAAGGTGCTGCAGGACGACAACACCGACAACATGATGTTCCCGCTGGCGGAAACGCTGGTCTATGCGACCAAGGGCATCGCGCTGGAGCCGGGCGACGTGATCCTGACTGGTACGCCCTCCGGCGTCGGCCATGCGCGCAAGCCCGATCCGATCTGGATGAAGGCCGGCGACGTCTGCGAGATCGAGATCGAAGGCATCGGCGTACTGCGCAATCCGATCGAAGACGAGCGCGTCTGAGTCGCGCGAAAAACGGGATCAAAGAGGGGCACATGGCACTTAACATTCTTACGATCTGCGGCAGCCTGCGGAAGAAGTCGTACAACCGCGCGCTGATGAACGTGCTGCCATCGCTGGCGCCGGCTGGCATGACGTTCAAGGAATCGCCGTCGATCGCGGCGATTCCCCATTACGATGCCGACGACCAGAACGCTTCCGGCTTTCCGGCATCGGTGACGGCGCTGGCCGATGCGATCCGTCAGGCCGACGGCATCATCATTGTGACGCCGGAATACAACTGGACGATCCCCGGCACCCTGAAGAACGCGCTCGACTGGGTGTCGCGGATGAAGGATCAGCCGTTCGCCGGCAAGCCGGTGGCTTTGCAGTCCGCGACGCAGGGGCCGCTCGGTGGCGCGCGCCTGCAGTATCATCTGCGAATGACGTTCACCTATCTCAACTGCTTCATCTTCGGCACGCCGGAGGTGTTCGTCGGCTTCGCGCAGAACAAGTTCGATCCGGAGACGCTCGAGCTCAAGGATGAAGCGACGAAGAAGGTGATCGCGCAGCAGCTCGAAGGCTTCGCCAAGTTCATCGAGCGCGTGAAGGCTTGATCGGCACGGCAGCAGGAGAGGTGAACATGTTGAAACGGACGCTGGCCGTGGTGGCGGGTCTCGCTGCTCTCGCGTTGTCGGCCGCGGCCACATCGGCCGTGGCGCAGACCTATCCGGATCGGCCAATCAAGCTTGTCATTCCGCTGGCGCCCGGCGGGGGCACGGATATCACCGGCCGCACGCTGGCCGATGCCGTGGCGGCGGACTGGAAGGCCACCATCGTTCCGGAGAACAAGACGGGCGGCGGCACGACGATCGCCTCGGCGGCGGTGGCAAGCGCGCCGGCTGACGGCTACACGGTCTATGTCAACACCGCGAGCTTCATCATCTCGGCGCGGATGATGCCGAACCTCACCTACGATCCGCAGAAGGACTTCGTGCCGGTCTCGCTCGCCGCCTCGTCGGACCACGTTCTGGTGGTCAGCGCGAAGCTGCCGGTGAAGACATTTGCCGAGTTCGTCGCCTGGGTGAAATCGAAGAACGGCGATGCCACCTTTGCATCGTTCGGCGCCGGCTCGTCGTCGCATCTCGGTTTCGAATTGTTTCTGCACCGGCTCGGCGTGAAGATGGTGCATGTCCCTTACAAGGGTAATGCGCCAGCGATGACCGACCTGCTTGGCGGTCATGTCGACGCGATGTTCGCCGACCATGTCGACGAAAGCCTGAAGTCGGACAAGCTGCGCATCCTGGCAATTGCCGGGTCGAAGCGTTCGCCGGAAGTGCCGAACGTGCCGACCTTGCAGGAGCTGGGCATGAAGGATTTCACTTCGCGCTCGTTCTACGGCGTGATGGTGCGCTCCGGCACGCCGCAGCCGATCATCGACAAGTGGAATGCGGCCGTCCGCGCGGCGCTGCAAAAGCCCGAGGTGCAGGCCAAGCTTCGCCAGCAGGGGATCGATCCGATCGGCTCGACGCAGGCTGAATATATCGCCTATCTCAAGGCGGAAGACGCCAAATATGCGGAAGCCGCGGCGCTGCCGTCGGTCAAGGGCGGCGCGAAGTAGGGCGTCGACGAAACCGCGACCCTGAAAATGCCCGGCCTATGCCGGGCATTTTTATGCGAGCTTTTTGCCGGCGAGCCATCGCTCGCCCTTGCGATAGAGCGCCGAGAGTTCGGTGCCGTCGAGGCCCGGCATGTCCTTCTTCACGGTGAAGCCCGCCCGTGTCTGCAGATAAGCGAGGTGGCGGTAGCCGACGGGGAAGCCGCCGAGCAGGGTCTTGTTGAGTTTCAGTTTGGCCGACGGATCGACCGGGTCGATCCGGTCGCGTTCATAGATCGGTTGCAGCAGCACCAGCCCCCATTTGCCCCTCCGCTTTTCCAGGAAGGTATAGAACCGGCCGGTGCAGACCACGTCGCACAACACATTCTCGACCATGCCCCGCTGGGTGATGGTCATCTTCGACTGGGCGATGGCGCGCTTGCCTTTCACGTCGACGCTGTGGCCGGCGAAGGCGTGCCAGATTCGTGCGCCGTTATCGTAACCCTGCTGGCTGACCTTGATGAAGGTGTCGGCGTTGCCCTGGAACCAGGTCGCCATCATCATCCCGTCCGCATGCCAGAGCGTCCGGAACCGCGCCCAGTCACGCGCATCGCGATAGATGCCCCAGTTCTCGATCAGGGTTCGGATCGCCAGCGCGTCGCTCTGGTTTGTCATCAGGCCACATGCCCATGCTACGGTGTCGGGAGTTGCAGCGGACATTGTGCGAAGGGCGGATGCAGATGGCAAGGTTGAGCGGGCGTGTGGCGATCGTGACCGGTGGTGCGCGCGGGATCGGACGGCACTATTCGGAGGCGTTGGCGGCGGCCGGCGCCCGCGTCATGGTCGCGGATATCGCCGACGGCCGCGATCTCGCGGATTCGCTTAACGCACATCTCAGCAGCGACTGCGCGGCGAGCATGGCGTTCGACGTCAGCGACGAGGATTCGGTGCGGGATCTGGTGGCGACCACCCTCGACCGGTTCGGTCAGATCGACATTCTGGTCAACAATGCAGCGCTCTATTCGACGCTGCCGCCGGTGAAGATCACGGAGATCGATACCGCGCTATGGGACAAGGTGATGGCGGTCAATGTCCGTGGCCCGTTCCTGATGGTGAAGCATGTCGCCCCGCACATGATTGGGCGCAAAAGCGGCAAGATCATCAACATTGCCTCCGGCACCGCTTATAAGGGTCTGCCCAATTTCTCGCATTACGTGACCTCGAAAGGGGCGATCGTCGCCTTCACCCGGGCGCTGTCGCGCGAGCTGGGGCCGCACAATATCGGGGTGAATACGCTGGCGCCGGGCCTGATCCTCAGCGATACCGGCATCGAGAACACCGCCCATATCGACGAGGCCCGCGACAAGGTGCTGCAGAGCCGGGCCTTCAAGCGCGACGGTTATCCCCCGGATCTGACCGGCGCGCTGGTATTCCTGGCCTCGTCCGACAGCGATTTCATGACCGGCCAGACGCTGGCGGTCGATGGCGGGTCCATCAATACCTGATCGTGACCGGCCGCCTCCCTGTCCGCATGGCGGGCCTGCGCTTGATCTGGAACAGTTTCAGCCGCAACCGGTCTGCGCTATATAAGACGAAATAATCTGTCCCCGGAGGTTCCGCCATGGCGGTCGCAACCGCAGCCAATCCCGATGCCAAGCACAACGTTACCGGTGCGCGGCAGGCTTATTACGACAAGATCGCCAAGGACAGCCTCGCGCCGCTGTGGGAAGTGCTCAAGGGCCTGGTCACGCCCGAGCCGAAGTCCACGGTGCAGCCGAAGGTCTGGAAATTCGATCGCATCAAGCAGTTGATGATGGAAGCGGGCGAGGTGATCACCGCCGAGGAGGCGGAGCGCCGCGTGCTGGTGCTGGAGAATCCGGGCATGCCCGGCAAGTCCCGCGTCACCAATTCGCTGTTCGCCGGCATCCAGTTGATTCTTCCGGGCGAGATCGCCGACGTGCATCGTCATGTCGCCTCGGCGATCCGTTTCGTGCTTGACGGCGACGGTGCCTATACCGCCGTCGAAGGCGAGAAGACGATGATGGCGCATGGCGACTTCATCATCACCGCCAACTGGGCGCCGCACGACCACGGCAATCCCGGCAAGCAGCCGGTGATGTGGCTCGACGTGCTCGACATGCCGACCATCAATCACTTCGAAGCCTCGTTCGCCGAGCACTTCGACGAGAAGATGCAGAAGGCGAATTTCGAGGATGGCGACTCGTTCGAGCGTTATGCCACCGGCGTGCTGCCGGACGGCATGCCGGCGGTCACCAACCGCAGCCCGGTGATCAACTATCCCTATTCCAAGATGCGGCCGATCCTCGAACGGCTGAAGAAGACCGGCGACATCGACAAGCGCCATGGCGCGCGCGTGCGCTACGCCAATCCGATCAACGGCGGGCCGGTGCTGCCGACCATGGGCGCGAACCTCGCGCTGTTCCCCAAGGGTTTCAACGGCGAGCCGTACCGCTCGACCGACGGTACGGTGTTCGTCTGCGCCGAGGGCAAGGGCCGCACCACGATCGATGGCAAGGACTACGAGTGGGGCGTCAACGACGTGTTCGTGGTGCCGCCGTGGAAACGCTATCAGCACCATGCCGCCGAGGAGGCCGTGCTGTTCTCGATCTCCGACAAGCCGGCGCAGCAGGCGCTCGGCATCTGGCGCGAAGGCAACTGAGCGCTTCTGGAGCGACGTCGAAATGGCCGGGCATGCCCGGCCATTTTTTATGCCGCTGCTCGTTTGCTCGCGCGTGCCCGCATCATGTCGATGCCGAGCAGGGCGATCGCGGCGACGATGCCGACGAAGTTGACGTAGATCGCGGCTGAGAACGCTGCTGGCGGCAGGCACACCATCAGTGCCAGCCCGCCATAGGCGAACCGCCAGGGCTTCGTCAGCGGTGTCAGCGCGAACCCGACCACGGCGGCGGTGCCGAGCCAGATGCCGTAGAGCACGCGGCTGAAGTTGAGCACGATCTCGGCCCAGCTTCCGTCCATCAAGAGGCTTGGCGTCAGCACGAACAGGAACGGCAGCAGGAACGTCGACCAGCCGACGAGGCAGGCGATCCAGCCGGTCTTCCAGCCGGAGACCCCGGCGATGTTGGCGGCGGCATAGGCCGCGAACGCCACCGGCGGCGTGATCATCGACAGGATGCCGTTGTACATGACGAACATATGCGCAGCCATCGGCGTGACGCCGAGCTTCACCAGCGCTGGCGCCAGCAGTGTCGCGGTGAGGATGTAGACGCTCACTGTCGGCAGGCCGATGCCGAGCACGAAGGCGAGGACCGCCACCAGCAATAACAGCAGAAATACATTGTCGCCGGACAACGTCAGCAGTTGCGCCGTCATCGAGAAAGCGAGGCCGGAGATGCTCATGATCCCGACCATGATGCCGGCGGCGGCGCCGATCAGGATGATGTCGAGCGAGACGCGGCCGGTGTCGATCATCGCCTTGAGCATGTCGAGGAGAGAGACACGCTTGCCGCGATAACCACGCAGCAGAGCGAGCACGATCAGCATCAAGGTGGCGATGACGGCGGCTTTTTCCGGCGTCAGTACCAGCGTTTCCGGATACATCAGCGCGACGACAAGGAAGGCGATCGGCACCAGGAAGTGCCAGCCGGCCATGAGAATCTCGGTCAGCGGCGGCGTTTCCTCGCGCACTGCGCCGATCTTTTCCTTGGCCGCCTCGAGATCGACGTGGAAGAACAGGCAGGCGTAATAGAGGATTGCCGGGATCGCGGCGGCGACGCAGACCGCGCCGTACGACACCTGCAGAAATTCCGCCATGATGAAGGCGGACGCGCCCATCACCGGCGGCATCAGTTGTCCGCCGGTCGAGCCGACGGATTCGATCGCGGCGGCGCGATATCTGGAAAAGCCGGAGCGCGCCATGGCCGGGATGGTGACGATGCCGACGGCGAGCACGTTGGACACGGCGCTGCCGGAGATCATGCCGAACAAAGCCGAGCCGACCACCGCGATCTTGGCGGCGCCGCCGCGGAACCGCGCCATCGCCGACATCGACAGGTCGGCGAAGAAATCCGCGCCGCCGGTGCGCGCCAGCACCTGGCCGAGAATGGTGAAGGGGATGACGATCAGCACCGACACCTGCAGGATCGGGCCGATGGCGCCGTTAAGGTCGAGGCCGAGATAGATCGTCAGCCGTTCCGGCGAGACGTAGCGGGTCTGGAACGCGCCGGACAGATGCGGGCTGATGAAGATATACACCGCCATCGCGAGGATGATGCCGACGAAGCCCCAGCCGGAGATCCGGCGGCTGCCTTCCAGCACCAGAAACACCAGCAGTGCGCTGACGATCAGGCCGTCCCACGGCAGCATCGGCGCGTCCTGCGTCAACCGCTCGTAGAAGACAGCGATATAGCCGCATAAGGCGAGCGAGAGGGCGACCGCGACCCAATCGCTCCAGTGCCGCTTGCGACCGCTTTCAGCGATGAAGGCGAGCGCCAGCGTCAGGCCGAGGCTGACGGTGAGCATCTGCTCGACATAGAACGACGCGCCGAACACGACGCGCGGAATGTCGAGCACCCACAGCACCACGATCGCTACCAGCAGAGCCTGGAAGAGCGTGGTTCCCAGCAACGTGGCGCGCGACGCGGTGGCCGCGAAGGCCGCCGCGTCGGGGACGATTCGTTCTTCACTCACGGATTGATGGCCCGTTGATCGGCGTCAGTTGATCGGCATCTAGTTGACCGACTTGGCGTCGATCTTGTGCTCATTGAAGTATTTCAGCGCACCGGGGTGGTAGGGGATGTCGTACTTCTTGTAGAGCCCAGCCGCCGTGAACTCGCGCAGCGCCGGCTGGATGGTCAGCATGTCGTCCTTGTTCTTCACCATCGTATCGATCAGCTTGTAGACGACGTCATCCGAGACCTTGCTGTTGGTGAACAGCATGTTGTCCCAGGTATAGACGTTCATCGCCTTCGGCACGCCGACATAGAACGGGTTCGGCTGCACCATGGTGAGATAGCCGCCGGCGAGGATTTTCTTGGCTTCCGGCATGCCGCTTTCCGGCACTTCGAGCGCCAGGATGCCGCCGACGGTGGCGTCGACCTCGCGCACCTTCGGCGCGCCGAAGGCGAAGAAGAACATGTCGGCATTGCCGGCGGCGAACTCGTCGGCGCCGCGGATCACGTTCGGCACCAGGACCGGCTTGATGTCCTTTTCGGTGAGGCCGCCGGTCATCAGCATCGCCTTGGCGAGCGGATCGATGGTCTTCATCGCCGAATAACCGAATACCACGCGCTTGCCCTTGAGGTCGGCCATGGTCTTCATGCCCGAGTCCTTGCGCACGAAATAGGCACCGCGCAGCGCCTGGATCGAGCCGATCAGCCGCAGATCCTTGTTGGCGGCCTTGGCGCCTTCCACCTCGAAGATGTTGGCGATGCCGAATTCCGCTTCGCCGCGCCCGACCAGCGGGATCAGCACGGATTCGCCGGCGGTCGGCTGGATGACGGCGTTGATGTTGGCCTTGTCCTTGAGCACCTTGGCGATGGCGGAACCGGTGGTGTGGTTGAGCGTTCCCGGCTGCATGGTGGCGAAGCCGAAAGTCTGCGCCGACGCCGCGCCGGCGCCGAGCAGCAGCGCGGCGCAACCGATGGCCACCGATTGGAGTTGACGTCGGGTGATAGTCATCTCGCGGTTCTCCCCCTATTGTTCTCTTTTCAGGCCGGATCGTGTGTCCGGTCCGTCGTTTGTCCGGAATCAATCTTTGCACAGGCCATCGCGTCTGGCGAGCCGGGGCGGCGTCCCAACAACCCTGTCGAGCGGGACCGATTGATGATGCTGAAATTTGTTCAGGACACACCATCGCAGCGCGTGGTGTTCGGGTCCGGCAGCCTGGCGCGGCTCGCCGAGGAAGTCGCGCGGCTCGGCCTCAGCCGGGTGCTGGTGGTCGCGACGCCCGGTCATGGCGCGCGGCTTGCGGCGCTGGCGGCTGACCTTCTCGGTTCATCCTGCGCCGGGGTCCACGCGCAGGCGGTCGTGCATGTGCCGCGCGCGGTGGCGGAAGCGGGCATCGCGGAGGCGGCCCGCACCGGGGCGGATGGTGTGGTCGCCATGGGTGGCGGCGCCGCGATCGGTCTCGCCAAGGCGATCGCGATTGCCAGCAATCTGCCGATCGTCGCGGTGCCGACGACGTATTCGGGTTCCGAAGCCTCACCGATCGCCGGCACCACCGATGGCGAGCGCAAGATCACCGTGCGCGACCCGAAGGCCTTGCCGAAAACGATCATCTACGATCCCGATCTGACGCTTGGTCTGCCGCCGGCGGTGAGTGCCGCCAGCGGCCTCAACGCCATCGCGCACGCGGTCGAAGGCTTGTGGATCGCCGAGCGCACGCCGATCAGTTGCGCCATGGCGACGGAGGCGATGCGGCTGTTTGCCGACGCGCTGCCGAAAGTGGTGGCCGACGGCAACGACCGCGACGCGCGCGCGGCGTGCCTGTCGGCATCGTGGCTGTGCGGCATCGTGCTGACCAGCGGCACGGCGCTGCATCACAAGCTCGCGCATGTTCTGGGTGGTCTCGGCATGCCGCACGCGGAAACCCATTCGATCATCCTGCCGCATGTGACGCGCTTCAATCTCGACGCCGCGCCCGACGCGCATGAGCGCCTCTGCGACACGCTCGAAACCAACGATCCGGCGCATGCGCTCGGCGTGATGCTGTCATTGTTCCCGATCCCGCAGGCGCTGCGGGAGGTCGGACTGCCGCGCGACAAGATCGATTTTGTCGCGGCGGAGGCGGCGAAACTCAATATCACCGCTCCGCGTTCTGCCAGTGAGGTGGAGATTCGCGGGATTCTCGAAGCGGCGTATTGAAATGGAACGGGAGGCCAGCATGGGGCAAGCAACCATGGAGCAGCTCACGGCCGGACACGGTGCGCTGACCGCGATGCGAACCGGCCGGGGCCGCGACCTCGTCCTGTTCCATGCGCTGTTCGCGGACCGCACGCTGTTCGATCCGCTGCTGCCGCTGCTTGCCGATCACTTCCGCGTCACGTTGTTCAACCTGCCGGGTTTCCACGATTCCGAGCCGGCGATGCTGCCGCTGATGGATGCTTACCTGGCGCGGCTCGAGGACGGCTATCAGGAGTTTGATATCGCGCCGGATGCGGTGCTGCTCGGAGCGGGGTTTGGTGGCTTGCTGGCGCTTGCCTTCGCGCTCGACCATCCCGAACGTGTCGGCAAGTTGATCGTCAGCGGCACGACCGCGCGTCTTGGCGACGATGATCGCGCGCGGCTGCCGCAGCTTGCGGAAGCTGTCGCTGCTGCCAAGGTCGATCCGGTGGCGGATCAACTGGCCGAGCGGCTTTATTCGTCGTCGTTCCGCGCCAGGGGCGATGTCACGGAGACCTGCCGCCGCACCTTGCTCGCCATCGATCCGAAGGCGATGGGCGCGGCCTGCAAGGTGCTGGAGGAGGCCGATCTGACGCCACTGCTTGGCCGGCTCGAGGTGCCGACATTGATTGTCGCCGGCGCTGACGATGCGATGGTGCCGGCCGCCGCGCAGAAAGCGCTGGCTGGACAGATCGCCGGAGGCAGTTATCACGCGATCGATGGCAGCGGGCATTTTCCGATGCTGGAGCAGCCGGAGGCGTTCCGCGCCGCGATCGCGCGCTTCGTCGGGCTGTAGACCGGCTTTTCAGCCGAGCGCGGTCAGCACCGCGCGCGTAATTGCATCGGTGCCATCCGGCCCGCCGAACTCCATCGGCTTGATGCCGCCGCGGAATGCGTCGTCGACGGCGCGCTCGATCCGTTGTGCCGCGTCCGCCGCCGGTTCGTGATCGTGCTTGTCGGCGAGCCAGTCGAGCATCATCGCGGCGGAGAGGATCATCGCGGTGGGATTGGCCTTGCCCTGACCCATGATGTCCGGCGCGGTGCCGTGACACGGCTGGAACACCGCGTGGGTGTCGCCGACGTCGGCGGACGGCGCCATGCCCAGCCCGCCCACCAGACCGGCGGCGAGATCCGAGAGGATGTCGCCGAACATGTTCTCCATCACCATGACGTCGAAATCCCACGGCCGGCGCACGAGCTGCGCCGCGGCGGCATCGACATACATGTGCGAGGTGGAGACGCCCGGCATCGCTTTCGCGCGCTCGTCGAAGATGTCGCGGAACCAGGCAAATGCCTTGAACACATTGGCCTTGTCGACGCAGGTGAGATGGCCCGGCCGGCCCCGCTTCTTGCGACGCTCGGCAAGCCGCAGCGAGAAGTCGAACAGGCGGGTGCAGGTCTTGCGCGTCATGACCAGCGTCTCGCGCGCCTCGTCATGGGTGACGACGCCTTTGCCCATCGACGAGAACAGACCCTCGGTGGATTCGCGGATCACCACGAAATCCATGCCTCTTTCGTGGGCACCGACGATCGGACTCGGCGCGCCCGGCACCAGCCGCGCGGGCCGTACGCCGGCATAGAGGTCGAAGATGAAGCGGAGTTCCACCTGCGGCATGATCTCGGTGTTATCCGGATAGCGGATCGACGGCATGCCGCAGGCGCCGAGCAGGATGGCGTCGGCTTCGTCGCACAGGCGGACGGTGCTTTCCGGCATCGACTTGCCGGTTTCCTTGTAGTGATAGGCGCCGGCCGGCGCCTCCGTGAAACGGAAGCCGAGATTGGGCGTGGTCGCCGCGATCCGCTCCAGCACCGCCAGCGCCGGTTTCGTCACCTCGGGTCCGATCCCGTCGCCGGGCAACACCGCAATATGGAATGCGTCATTCGCGCGCATGGCCGTTTTCTCCCGCCCCACAAGACCAACGGATCAAGCGCCGCTCTGGCGTTGCGCCGTAACGTCGGATTATCCTCCGCGCCGCGCCGTGGCAACGCGGCGCCAAAGATAAACGGGAGGGCGACATGAAGACATATATTTCCAAGCTGCTATCCATCGGCGCCGTTGCGGTGCTGGCGCAGGTTTCGGGCGCGCTGGCCGCGTGGCCGGAGCGTGCGATTACCCTGATCGTGCCGTTCTCGGCCGGCGGTCCGACCGACATCATTTCGCGGCTGCTCGGAGAGCCGATGAGCCGCGCGCTCGGCCAGCAGGTGGTGGTCGAGAACGTCGTCGGCGCCGGCGGCACCATCGCGGTGACCCGCGTGAAGAATTCCGCGCCGGACGGCTACACGATCCTGATGGGCAATCTCGGAACGCAGGCGGCGAGCGTCGGGCTCTACCCGAAGCTCGCTTACGATCCGCGCACCGACTTCGAGCCGATCATCAACACGGCTGGTACGCCGATGATCGTTGCGGCGAAGAAGGATACGCCATTCAAGGACTTCAAGGAGTTCGTCGCCTACGCCAGGGCCAATCCGGGCAAGCTGAACTACGGGACCGGCGGCGTCGGCGCGACCTCGCATCTCACCTGCCTGTTCCTGGATTCGCTGTTGAATTCGCAGCAGCAACATGTGCCGTTCCGTGGCTCCGGTCCGGCGCTCAACGCGCTGGTGGCGCAGCAGGTCGATTATGTCTGCGACCAGACTGTCGGCATCGTGCCGAGCATTCAGGGCGGCACCGTCAAAGGTCTCGTCGTCGCGATCCCGGAGCGGCTGCCGCAACTGCCGGACATGCCCACCGCCAAGGAGCAGGGCCTGCCGGAGTTCAACGCGGTCGGCTGGAATGCGCTGTTTGCGCCGAAGAACACGCCGCGCGAGATCGTCATGAAGCTCAACGAGGTGGTCCGTGCCGCGCTCAAGGACGAGAAGGTGCGTACGCGCCTGAAGGAGCTTGCCGCCAACGTGCCGGCGGAGAACGAGCAGACGCCGGAATGGCTCGGCGCCTTCGTCAGATCGGAAGTCGACAAGTGGACGCCGATCATCAAGAAAGCCGGCGTGACCGTGCAGTAATGATTGCTTGAGGAGTTCTGCCGATGCCGCGGTTTGCCGCCAATATCGCTTATATGTTCACGGAGCGGCCGACGCTCCTCGAACGGGTGGGAGCCGCGGCACGCGCAGGATTCAAGGCGATCGAGCTGCAGTTTCCCTATGACGTGCCGCCGGCCGTGCTGAAGGCCGAGGCGGAGAAGCATGGGCTCGCCATTCTCGGTCTCAACACCGAGCGTGGCGGTGCCGATCTGTTCGGCTTGACGGCGCAACCGGGCCGCGAGCGGGATTTCGACGCAGCCTTCGCGCAGGCGTTCGATTATGCGCGGGCGATCGGCGGCAACGCGGTGCATTGCCTGGCCGGCAAGGTCGCACCGGAGCAGCGCGTGGCGGCGGAGCGGACCTATATCGCCAATCTTCAGCGCGCCGCCGACCGCGCCCGCGGCACCGGCATCAAGCTGTTGATCGAGCCGATCAACACGATGGAGCGACCGAACTATTTCCTGAATTACGTCGAGCACGCCGCGGAGATTTTGACCAAGGTCGATCGGCCGAACGTGAAGATGCAATTCGATTTCTACCATGTGCAGATCATGCAGGGCGACCTGATCCGGCGGTTCGAGAAGCATCTGCCGTTCGTCGGCCACGTGCAGATCGCGGCGGTGCCGTCACGGCATGAGCCGGACGAGGGCGAGGTGAACTATCCGGCGATCTTCGATGCGCTCGACCGGCTCGGCTATGATGGTTGGGTCTCGTGCGAATATCGCAACCGCGCGCGCACCGAGGATGGCCTCGGCTGGGGCAGGGCTTACGGCTTGCGAACGGATACGTGAGCCGCGTTCGCGCCCTCCTCACGGACATTAGGCGTGCTAACGCCGTTCTCACGTACATAGGCGTGCTAACGCCGTCCTCACGGACATGTGTGAAAACGTGTCAGCCGCGCTTCGACCGGATCATTATATTGGCGGCAACCAAGCCCCTTGAGGAGCCATCCCGATGATCCCGTCGAATCCGTTTCGTTCCTTGTTGGCCGTCGCGGCCTTTGCCGGCGCACTGTCGCTGACCCCCGCGCTGGCCGAAGTCGCGGTCAAGGTTCCGGCGCCGGCCGTCGATAATCACGCCGGCGAGGGGTTGCAGAAAGTCGTGCTCGCCGGTGGCTGCTTCTGGGGCATCCAGGCGGTCTACCAGCACACCGACGGTGTGACCAAGGCCGTGTCCGGCTATTCCGGCGGCACGAAAGACACCGCTAGTTACGACGTCGTCAGCTCCGGCCGCACCGGACATGCCGAAGCGGTCGAGGTGACCTACGATCCGAAGAAAGTGTCCTACGGCAAGATCCTGCAGATCTTCTTCTCGGTCGCGCACGACCCGACACAGCTCGACCGGCAGGGGCCGGACACCGGCCCGCAGTACCGTTCCGAGATTTTCTACAGCACGCCGGAGCAGAAGAAGATCACCGAAGCCTATGTCGCGCAGCTTGGTGGCGCGAAGGTCTACAAGCGGCCGATCGTCACCAAACTGTCGTCGCTCAGTGCCTTCTATCCGGCGGAAGATTATCATCAGGACTACGCTTACCTGCACCCGATGCAGCCCTATATCTATATCAACGACCGCCCGAAGGTGGAGAACCTGAAGCGGCTGTTCAGCGACGTGTATCGCGACAAGCCGGCGCTGGTGCGCGCTGCGGCGAACTGATGCGGAGGATTGGGTGACCGACAAAGTCGAGAAGACCGACAAGGAGTGGCGCGCGCAACTGACGCCGATGCAGTATGCCGTGCTGCGCGAGAAGGCGACCGAGCGGCCGTTCACCGGCGAGTATGAGGGGACCACCGATCCGGGCACCTATGTCTGCGCCGGCTGCGGCACGCCACTATTCGAATCCGACACCAAGTTCCAGTCGCATTGCGGCTGGCCGAGCTTCACTGCGCCGGTCGGCGACCATGTGGCCGAGGCGCGGGACACGACCCACGGCATGGTCCGTACCGAGGTGCTGTGCGCGGCCTGCGGCGGCCATCTTGGCCATGTGTTCGACGACGGGCCGGGACCGACCGGGCTGCGCTACTGCATCAATTCGGCGGCGCTCAAGCACGAGCCGGAGTAGAGCGTTTTCGAGCGAAGTGGGCACCGGTTCGCGGTCCAAGAAAACGCGACAAATCAAGAAGCGGCGGCCGCCACATCTTTCCGGGTGATGACCGGAAAGACGACAATTTGAATCAAATTGCCGCCGCAATTGCCGCGAAAAGATCGAGAAATCAGACACTTCCGCCTTGCACGGCGGAGGTGTCTTGTTATGGTTAACCAACCCTTACTCACGCAGGCAACGTCCATGGCGGCGCAAGACACGACCTCAAACGCCAAGACACCCGACGGCAAACTGCCTCCGGCCCAGCCAGCGGCGCCGAAGCCGTTGAAGGAAGCGATCCGCGACGCCCGCATCGAGGCGGCGGAACGTTCCGGCGTGGTGGTCGATCTGCGCGACGCCGAGGTGGCGCGGCTCGAACTGCTGGACGAGGCGCTCAATCCGCTGTTCGCCGACGTGCCCGCCGGCGTCGAGATTTTCGATCGCGGCATCAGCCGCGGTGACGTGCCGAAATTGTGGATCGATGTGATCGCCCATGTGGAGATGGGCCGCGACAAACGCATCTATCGTTTTGTGCAAGACACGCGGTTTGGCCGCAAGGTGCTGGCCGAATCCTATGAGGTGCGCGATCTCGTCGATGCCGTGACCCGTTATGTCGCCCGCCGGCTGGTGGAGCGGGAGCGGGCGCTCGCCGACGACAGCGCGTCGCAGCCGGCGGCCGAGACCGCGAAGCCCGTGCACCGCCGTCGCGGCGGGGCGTGGCTCGCGTTCTTCCTTGGCTTGCTGTGCGGTGTCGCGGCGCTGTTCGCGCTCGCCTGGCTGAACATGCCGCACTAGGGCGGTTCACCCCTTCGTCACATCCATCGTCCCGAGTTCGACGATCTCGCCGTTCTCATTGAGACCGCGCGAGATGGCTTCGCAGGTCCAGGCGCCGGGTCCGCCGCCGATGCGATAGAGATTATAGGCGGCCGGCGTCCAGTGTCCGCCAGGCGCGGCGGACGCCGACGGGACGCCCATTGCCGGCACCGGACCGTTCGGGCCTTTGAGCTGCACAAAAGCGTGGACGTGATCGTGGCCGTGCAAGACAAGCTCGGCGCCCGCCTCGGCGATCACGCGCAGGAACACCGGCGCGTCGAGCAGGCGCTTGTGGTTTGCCGCTTGGGTGATCGGCGGATGGTGGATCATGACCACCCGGAACAGACCTTCCTCGCGCAGCGCCTCGAGCCGCGCGCGCAGCGTGATCAACTGTTCGGCGCCGACCCAGCCGGTGGCGAGAAACGGCGCGGTCGGCACGCCGCTCGACACGCCGACGATGGCCAGCGGTGCGCGCCGCCGCACATAAGGCAGTGGTACGCCCGGCATGTCGCTGGTCATGAAGGTGCCGAATGCGCTGGGCATCAGCCGCACGGCGTCCTTCACATACATGTCGTGGTTGCCCGGCACGAAGCTCACATCGGCGCCGGAGCCAAGCTGCTGCAGCCACGCGCGGCCGCGCACGAATTCCTCCGGCAGCGCAATGTTGGCGATGTCGCCGGTGACGGCAATGTGGTCGGGCGCTTGGCGCTGCAGATCGGCGACGATCCGGGCGAGCACGTCCGGGTCATGCACGAAGCGGCGCTTGCGCCGCCAGTTCAGATAGCCGGTGATGCGTTTGTTCAAAAGATCGAGCCATTGCGGCTGCGGCAAGGGCGCGAGATGCGGGTCGGAGAGATGCGCGAGCGTGAAGGTCATGATTGCAAGACGACTTAAGAGCTGCCGATCAGGATGCCGGCGAGGAACACCAGCACGCCGCCGACGATGATCTGGAATGCCGCCGCGAGGAACGGCGTGTCCATGTAGCGGTAGCGGATATAGGAGATCGCGCCGAGTTCGAGGATCACCACCAGCACGGAAACGATGGTCGCGGTCCAGAAATCCGGGATCAGATAGGGCAGGGTATGGCCGAGACCGCCGACCGCGGTCATCACGCCGCAGGCGGTGCCGCGCAGCCATGGCGAGCCGCGACCGGTGAGTGAGCCATCATCCGACAGCGCCTCGGCGAAGCCCATGGAAATGCCGGCACCGACTGAAGCCGCGAGGCCGACCAGAAACGTCTCCCAGGTGTTGTGGGTCGCGAACGCCGCGGCGAACAGCGGCGCGAGCGTGGACACCGAGCCGTCCATCAGGCCGGCGAGGCCGGGCTGTACATATTGCAGTACGAACATGCGCCGCGCGGTTTCCGCTTCCTTGCGCTTGGCGTCGGTGGTCAGCAGCGTCTTGTCGAGTTTTTGCGCGAGATGCTCGTGGTCGAGTTCGGCTTCCGCCAGTTCGATCAGCAGTTGCCGGGTCGAGGCGTCGCGGGTCTGCTCGGCCGCCTTGCGGTAAAACCGCTCGGCCTCGTATTCCATCGTCTCGGCATATTTGTGCGTCTCTTCCGGTGCCAGCTCCGGCGAGAGCCACAGCGGCGGCTTGGCGATGAAGCCGCGCACGTCCTGCCGCCGTACCAGCGGCAGATAGTCGCCGAACTTCGCACGGTAGAGATCGAACAGGCGGGTACGGTGGGTGACTTCCTCGGCCGCCATCTTGCGGAATAGCTCGGCGGTGGCCGGGAAGGTATTGGCCAGCCGCTCGGCGAAACCGAGATAGATGCGGCTGTCCTCTTCCTCGTTGGAGATGGCGAGCGCCAGCACTTCCTGTTCGGTCAGGTCGGCAAAGCGTTTCATGAGCGGGTCGTTCCGGTGGGTGGTTGGACAGGCTTCCGACGCGGTTATATGAGAGCGCGGCTGCCTGTATGCCATTCGTCCGACGCCGGGACAAACGCGACATGACCATGAGCCGTCTGCGCCGTAGGGCCGAACCGCTGATCCGGCGCGGCATGCACCTTTACTGGCGCTTCGCCCGGCCGATGACGCTCGGCGTGCGCGGGGCGGTGTTCGATGGTGAGGGACGAGTGTTCCTGATCAAGCACAGCTACGTGGATGGCTGGCATTTCCCCGGCGGCGGCGTCGAGAGCGGCGAGAGCCTGGTGTTGTCGCTGGCGCGCGAACTGTCGGAGGAGGGCAACCTCATCTTGACCGGCGCGCCGCGGCTGTTCGGCGTGTATTTCAATAGGGCCGCGTCGCGGCGCGATCATGTGGCGCTCTATGTGGTGCGCGATTTCCGGCAGGACGGTGTGCCGCAGCCGAACCACGAGATCGTCGCGCACGGTTTCTTTCCGGTCGATGCGTTGCCGCCGGACACGACGCGCGGCACCCGCGCGCGGCTGGCGGAGATCCTCGGCGGGCAGACGCCGGCGGAGGAGTGGTGAGGGGAGCGGTGCTTACTTTCCCTCTCCCGTAAACGGGAGACGGTTTCCCGCCATTTCATCCAAACCTCGCCCGGTCATGCGGCGCGTCGAAATCGAGCAGCGGGCCGAGCGGCACGATGCCGGTCGGGTTCACCGTCGGATGGCTGCCGTAATAGTGGCGCTTGATGTGCGTCATGTTGACGGTCCCGGCGACGCCGGGGTGCTGATAGAGATCGCGCAGATAGTTCGACAGGTTCGGGAAATCGGCGATCCGCTGCCGGTTGCACTTGAAATGCCCGACATAGACGGCATCGAACCGGATCAGCGTGGTGAACAACCGCCAGTCGGCCTCGGTCAGCGCATTTCCAGCGAGATAGCGTTGCGTCGCAAGCCGCGCCTCGACCTGATCGAGCGCGGCAAACAGAGCGCGATAGGCCTCCTCGTAGGCCTCCTGCGTCGTCGCGAAACCGGCGCGGTAGACGCCGTTGTTGATGTTTGGATAGACGAGGTCGTTGATGCGGTCGATCTCGCCGCGCAGCGCCGCCGGGTAGTAGTCGGTGCGTACGTCGGTCAACGCGTCGAACGCGCTGTTGAACATGCGGATGATGTCGGACGACTCGTTGTTGACGATGGTGTTGCGTTCCTTGTCCCACAGCACCGGCACGGTGACGCGGCCGGTGAATTTGGGATCGGCCTTGAGATAGATGTCGGAGAGGCGCTTGGCGCCGTTGACGGCATCGCCGGTCGAGCCGGTGGCCTCGTCGAAGGTCCATCCCTCGCGGCCCATGTGATACGAGACCAGCGAGACGGAGATCGCGTCCTCCAGCCGCTTGAGCGCGCGGAAGATCAGCGTGCGGTGCGCCCACGGGCAGGCGAGGCAGACATAGAGATGATAGCGGCCGCGCGCCGCGGGAAAGCCGCCTTCGCCGGTCGGGCCGGGGGCGCCGTCCGGCGTCACCCAGTTGCGGAAGGTCGACGGCTGACGCTCGAACCGGCCCTTGGTTTTGGCGGTGTCGTACCACTGGTCGTGCCAGACGCCATCGATCAGCATGCCCATCAAAATGCTCCTGAAACGCTACGATATGACCTGAGGTCGGGACGATGGCCGAAATCGCAAGGGGTGTATCAAGGGGCGAGACTTGTCGGCGCGCCCCGCCTCTTCTATGCCGTGGGGTGAAACGGAACGCGGCCCCCGGTCAGAGATCGATGTCCGACCTATCACCGACCATCACCACCGAGAAGCCCGGCGACGCCGAGGCGATCGACCGGCTCAACGAACGCACCTTCGGCCCCGGCCGCTATGCGCGCTCGGCCTACCGGATCCGCGAAAAGGTCAAGCACGCGCTCGACCTGTCGTTCACCGCGCGCATCGGCACGCTGCTGGTCGGCTCGGTGCGGCTCACCCCGGTGACGATCGGTGGCGCGCCGGCGCTGCTGCTTGGTCCGCTCACGGTCGAGCCGCCGTTCCGCTCGCACGGCATCGGCCGCGCGCTGATGGAGCGCTCGCTTGCCGAGGCGAAGGCGAAGGGGCACCGTCTGGTCGTGCTGGTCGGCGACGAACCGTTCTACGGCCGCATCGGCTTCAAGCGCGTGCCGCCGAACAGCGTGCGCATGCCGGGGCCGGTCGATAAGGCGCGGCTGCTTGTTCACGAGCTCGCGCCCGGCGCGTTCGCCGGTGTCAGCGGCGACGTGATGCCCGACTGGGATCGCGCCGAGCCGGTATAGAAGACCGGTGTAATGACGCAACGCCGTCTTCGGATGGATGACAGACTTTTTGACACGCGCCGTGCGCGCGCAAATTTGCTAGAGCACTTGGCGGTGCACGACTTGCCGGTGCAGGAGAAGTGATGATGACCAACAGCAGCGCAGCCGCCGTCCAGACGATCCCGAACGATCTCGAACCATACTGGATGCCGTTCACCGCGAACCGCGCGTTCAAGAAAGCACCGCGGCTCGTCACGCGCGCCAAGGATATGCACTACTTCACCGCGGACGGGCGCAAGGTGCTCGACGGCTCCGCCGGCCTGTGGTGCACCAATGCCGGCCACAACCGCGATCCGATCGTCAAGGCGATCCAGCAGCAGGCGGCGGAACTGGACTATGCCTCGGCGTTCCAGTTCTCGCATCCGAAGGCGTTCGAGCTTGCGTCGCGCATCGCCGCGCTGGCGCCGGGCGATCTCGACCATGTGTTCTTCGCCAATTCCGGTTCGGAAGCGGTCGACACGGCGCTGAAGATCGCGCTCGCTTATTTCAACATTCGCGGGCAGGGCTCGCGCACGCGGTTGATCGGCCGCGAACGCGGCTATCATGGCGTCGGCTTCGGCGGCATCTCGGTCGGCGGCATCGTCTCGAACCGCAAGTTCTTCGGCTCGCTGCTGGCCGGCGTCGATCACCTGCCGAACACTTACAACCGCGAACAGCAGGCGTTCAGCCGCGGCGAGCCCGAGTGGGGCGCGCATCTGGCGGACGATCTCGAACGGATCGTCGCCCTGCACGACGCCTCGACCATCGCCGCGGTGATCGTCGAGCCGATGGCGGGCTCGACCGGCGTGCTTGCCTCGCCGAAGGGTTATCTCAAGCGGCTGCGCGAGATTTGCGACAAATACGGCATCCTGCTGATTTTCGACGAAGTGATTACCGGTTTCGGTCGTCTCGGCCATGCGTTCGCGGCGGAACGCTACGGCGTCATCCCAGACATGATCACCTTCGCCAAGGGCGTCACCTCGGGCAGCGTGCCGATGGGCGGCGTCGTCGTGCGCAAGGGCCTTTACGATGCGTTCATGCAAGGCCCTGAGCACGCCATCGAGTTCTTCCACGGCTACACTTATTCGGCGCATCCGCTCGCCTGTGCCGCCGGCCTTGCGACGCTCGATCTCTATCGCGAGGAAGACCTGTTCGCGCGCGCGCGCAAGCTCGAGTCGAAATGGTACGACGCGGCGCTGTCGCTCAAGGGTCTGCCGAACGTGCTCGATATCCGCATGGTCGGGTTGACCTGCGGCATCGATCTCGCCTCGCGCCCCGACGCGGTCGGTCGTCGCGGCTTCGATGCGATGACGCGCGCGTTCCACGAGCAGGACATGATGATGCGCAGCGTCGGCGACACGCTCGCGCTGTCGCCGCCGCTGATCGTCACCGAGGCGCAGATCGACGAGATCTTCGGCAAGGTCGCGGCGATCATCCGCGCGGTGGCGTAATCGCTGCCACCGCCGGGCGCGGGCGAAGCACCGCCCAGCCGACATGCACGCTGCCCTCGCCACGGCGATAGGGCAAGACGAGCGGCGGCTGGATTTCCGCATCGGCGGCCACGGTGCGGAATTGCACCGGCAGCACGGCGGGATCGCCGTCGGTCCAGACGATCACCGCGCCCTTGCTGCGCAGATCGGCGAGATCGATCCACGGTGCGCGCGCCGGCTTGCCGTCGATCAGCACGCGCGGCTGCGGGCGCTCCGGCGAGTAATGCGCGGCGTTGCCGCCGTCCCACATCGAGCCGACGATATAGGCGAGCGGTTTGCCGGTGAGCGTGCGGAAGCGCACGGTGAGTTCGCGGCCGAGTTCGCCGCCGGGGAAGAACACCGCGCGGTAGCGATGGTCGAACGCCGGCATCACCGCATAGGAGACGATAAACACGGATGCGAGGCCGATGAACACCACGGCCCAGGCGGTGAAGGCGCGCGCGAAGCGCAACTCGGTGAGCAGCGACCGCGACATCAGCACCAGCCACAGGCCGAGGAACATCCAGAGCGGATAGCCCCACATGGCGATGGTGCCGCGGCCGCTGACGGCCGCGAGCACCGCGACCGCGGCGGCGGGTCCGAACGCGAGCAGCGAGACGATGCGGCGATCGAACGCATCGCCGCCGGGCGGCGCCTCGCGCGCGCGCGGATAGTAAAGCGTCGCGGCGATGCCGAGCGCCGGGATCATGAAGAACCACTGGCCGAGGATGAACTGCAGCGGGTGCCAGATGTGATCGATCATGCCGCGCGAGGGCTTGGCCCGCGCCTCCGCATACGCAAATGGCAGAAAATCGTTCTGCACCAGCCAGACCAGATGCGGCGCCATGACGACAAGCGCGACGAGGATCGCCAGATACGGCCCCGGCGTGCGCCAGTGCGCTCGCGCGTCGCGGTCGAGGATCATGAACAGCGCCATTGGCGCCGCCAGCATCACCACGAAATACTTGGCCCACAGCGCCGCGCCGATGGTGAATCCGAGCAGCAGCCAATAGCGGATGTCCCGCGTACGCAGCGCGTGGTGGAACGCATAGCCGGCGAGCGCCCACAGCGGCAGTTGCACCACGTCGTGGTTGAACTTGGCTGCGGTGAAATTGAGATAGTGCAGGCCATCGACGATGAACAATGCGACCAGCGCGCCGGCAGCGCCGACCATCGGCCGCGCCACCGCCCACACCGCGATGAAGGCGATGGCCACCACCACCTGCGCCATCAGGTAATAGGCGAAATCGGCGTGGAGGTTCTGGCCGAGGAGCCGCCAGACGATCTCCACCATCCACCATGGCAGCGGCGGCAGCTTGTCGTAGCCGAGTTGCCATTCCCGGCCGTAGGTCATGGCCTCGATCAGATCGAGCGGCAGGTTCGGGTAGAGGATCGTCGGCAGGATGGTCCAGACCGTGACGTGCAGCAGCAGGAACCAAGCCAGCGCGCGGCCGGGCGCGCGCTCCACGGCGGTTTTCAGGGTCATCAGGAATGGGGTCGGGACGGGCGGCATCAGGGTTGCGTTACCATAGCAGGAGTTTCCCCGTTGCACCGGGCGGCGGGGTCATGGACAGTGGCGCGGGGGCTGCGAATCACTCGCGGCGCCAGGGGTTCACGCGCAAGAATAGGCCGATAGGCCGGGGAACGGATCATGCGACGCCTGACCGCCACTTTCGTGGCCGTCTGCATGGTGCTGATGGCGAGTTCGCTGGGCGCCGTCCTGTTTCTGGCCGCCGGTCTGCCGGTGATCCAGTCGGCGATCGTGGCGCTCGCGGCGCTGATCTGCCTCGTTCTCTATAATGCGGTGAGCACCCGCCTGCGCGACCGGATGGATCTGGGCGACCAGATCGGCGACCTGTCGCGAGGAACCTCTGACCTCGCCCGCCAGGTGGCCGAACTGGGCCGCCGCCTGACGGCGATGGAGGAGCGGGTCGATTCCACCGTCAACCGCGCGCGCGGCGCGGTCGATCCGATCGCCGCCGAAATGGGTGAGCTCGGCGCGCTGGTGAAGCAACTGGCCGAGACGGTGGCGCTGCATGACACGCGGCTGCGCGGCCATGCTCTGACGAGCGCCGCTCCGGCAAGTTCGTCCGCCGCGGCCCTGGCGACGCACAGCCTCGCGGCACTTGAGCCGATGCCACCGCCGGTCATGCTCGGCGATCCGTCGCCGCTGCTGCTGACCACGGACGACATTGCGCCGGAGGATGCGGCGCCCGAACCGGTCGCTGTGGCGATGCCGGCCCCGGCACCCGCTGCGCTGTCCGCTACGCCCGAGACTGGCCGCTTCAAGGGCATGAGCCGCGACGGCATCATCGCCACCATCGCCGGCGCGATCGACAGCCATCGTGTCGATCTCTATCTGCAGCCGATCGTCACGCTGCCGCAGCGCAAGGTGCGCTACTACGAGGCGATGAGCCGGCTGCGCACGCAGGACGGCGACGTGGTGCCGGCGGACGAGTTCATCGATTACGCCGAAGCCGGCGGCATCATGCCGAAGATCGACAACCTGCTGCTGTTCCGCTGCGTGCAGGTGGTGCGGCGTCTGCTGTTGAAGAACCGCGACGTCGGCCTGTTCTGCAACATCAGCATGTCGACGCTGACCGATCCGGCTTATTTCCGGCAGTTGCACGATTTCATGCAGGCGAACCGCGCGCTGGCGCCGTCGCTGGTGTTCGAATTCCGCCAGAACGCCTATCGCTCGTTCGGCGCGATCGAGCACGAAGGGCTCGCCGCGCTCGCCGATCTCGGGTTCCGTTTCTCGCTCGATCATGTCACGGATCTGCGGATGGAGCCGAAGGAATTGTTCGACCGCGGCTTCCGCTTCCTCAAGGCGCCGGCGAAGCTGCTGCTGAACAAGGCCGCGGCCGGGCAGAGCGACATCGACGCCGCCGATCTGTCCAATCTGCTCGCCCGGTTCGGCATCGAACTGATCGCCGAACGGATCGAAAGCGAGACCATGGTGGTCGATCTGCTCGACTACGATGTGAAGTTCGGCCAGGGCTTCCTGTTCTCGCCGCCGCGCCCGGTGCGCCCGGAAGCGCTGCACGGCCAGACGCCGGCCGGCGGCGAGCTGTCCGCCAATCCAACCGCCCATTCAACCGCGCTGCCGGCCATGCCGCAGGCCACCGCGCTCGATGCGAAAACCTTTGGCGGTACGCCGGCGCAGCCGCTCACGCCGGACGATCCCGCCTCTGTGCTTGCCGCGCCCGATTTCGTGCCGCAGCAGAACATGCCGGCGTGAGTCGTGGCGACGTGCTCTTGACGCCGTGATGCCGCTGCGTCGATACCGGTCCGCATGACCGTTTCTATCGATAACCGACTGTCGGCTCTGGCCGGACGCTATGACGCGCTGCTGTGCGACGTCTGGGGCGTGATCCACAACGGCGTCGCCGCGTTTCCCGATGCGGTGGAGGCGCTCTCGCATTATCGCGCCGGCGGCGGCCGCGTGATCCTCATCACCAATGCGCCGCGCGCCAATGCTGATGTTTACACCCAACTCGATCGCCTGAACGTGCCGCGCGCCGCCTACGACACCATCGTCACCTCGGGCGATCTGACGCGCGGCGCGATCCTCGCGCGCGCCGGCCAGTCGGTGTTTCATCTCGGGCCGGAGCGCGACCGCTCGGTGTTCGCCGGTATCGATGTGCGCTTCGCCGGCATGGATGACGCCGATTTCATCGTCTGCACCGGGTTGTTCAACGACGACACTGAGACGGCGGAAAATTATCGCGACATGCTCGGGCGCGCACGGTCCCGATCGCTGTTCATGGCCTGCGCCAATCCGGACGTGATCGTGGAGAAGGGCGGCCGCATCATCTATTGCGCCGGCGCGCTCGCCGACCTCTATCGCGACCTCGGCGGCGACGTGCTTTATGCCGGCAAGCCCTATGCGCCGATCTACGAAGCGGCGTTCGCGGCAGCGGAAAAATTCACCGGCATGCCGGTCGCGCGCTCACGCATGCTGGCGATCGGCGATTCGGTGCGGACCGATTTCACCGGCGCGCGCAATCTCGGGCTCGATTTCCTGTTCGTCACCTCGGGCATTCATGCCGAGGAACTGGGCGCGCGCGATGCGCCCGACGCGACGATGCTGGCGAAGATGTTCGCGGGAACCGGCGCGCTGCCGATGGCGGCGACGGCGCGGCTGCGCTGGTAGCGGCTTAGGCCGGGGTCGGCTCTTTCTGCTCCGCGAACACCGCGTCGATCTTGCTCTTGAGCGTCTGCGCGTTGAACGGCTTGACGATGTAGTTCGACACGCCGGCGCGCTTGGCGGCGAGCACGTTGTCGGTCTTGGATTCGGCCGTGATCATGATGAACGGCGTTTCGGCGAGCGTTTCGTCGGCGCGCACGGTCTGCAACAGGTCGTAGCCGGTCATCGGCTCCATGTTCCAGTCGGAGATGACGAGGCCGTATTGGCGCTCCCGCATCTTGGCGAGCGCGGCGCTCCCGTCGGTGGCGTCGTCCACATGCTCGAAGCCAAGCTGGCGCAGCAGATTGCGGATGATGCGGATCATGGTGGTGTAGTCGTCGACCACGAGCACCGGCATCGACAGATTGACGGCCATGAGCCTTGTCCCCCACGCTGAACCAGAGGCCATCCCGTATCAGCCGCAATTGAACAAGCGGTTAAGCGGGTTTGACAGGGTTAACGGCTGCTAACGGATGGCTTGACGGAACCGCGGCGAAACCACAGTTTCCGCCCCGTGCAACGAGCCTGCCAGCTTTGACCGGATCCTCTGACAATCCAGCGCCGTCGTTTGCCGTCATGCGCGGCGGGGCGGCCGATATCGCCGCCGGGCCGCTCCATGGCGCGGTGGTGGCGATCGGCAATTTCGACGGCGTGCATCGTGGCCATCGGTCGGTGATCGACGCGGCGCAGCGGCAGGCGCGGGCGCTCGGCCGCCCGGCCGCGGCGCTAACGTTCGAGCCGCATCCGCGCAGCTTTTTCCGCCCGCAGGAGCCGTTGTTCCGGCTCAGCGACGAGCGGCAGAAGCTGCGACTGCTGGCCGCAACCGGGCTCCACGGGGCGTTCGTGATGCGGTTCGATGCGGCGTTGTCCGGCCTGTCCGCCGAGGCTTTCATCGACCAGATCCTGACCGGCAGGTTCGGCATCGGCGGCGCGGCGATCGGCTTCGATTTCCATTTCGGCAAGGGGCGGGGCGGCTCGCCGGACAAGCTGGCTGAGGCGGGGCGGCGTCTCGGATTCGCGGTGGATATCGTGCCGCCGCTACAGGACGAGGGCCGGCCGGTGTCGTCCGGGGCAGTCCGCGTCGCGCTCATCAACGGCCAGGTGGTGGAGGCCGCCGAACTCCTGGGTTCGCCATGGTTCGTCAGCGGGCCGGTGATCCACGGCGAGAAACGCGGGCGCGACCTCGGTTTCCCCACCGCCAATCTCAAGCTCGATCCGGCCTGCGGATTGAAACACGGCATCTATGCGGTGCGGTGCGGCCTCGATGGCCGGCGTTACGACGGCGTAGCGAGCTTCGGCCGCCGACCCACCTTCGATAACGGCGCACCGCTGCTGGAAGTGTTCCTGTTCGATTTTGCCGGCGATCTCTACGGCCGCGTGCTTGATGTGGCTTTCATCGGCTGGCTGCGCGGCGAGGCACGTTTCGACGGCATCGAGCCGCTGAAGCGGCAGATGCACGACGACGCCGCGCAGGCGCGCGCGGTGCTGGCGCGCTCGCCGGATGCGTTTCCGCGGTTGGGGGCGGTCTGACGGGCCGCTTAGCGGCGGCGCTGGACCGGCTTGTCCGTCACCTGCGCGCCCTGGGTCGGGGCGCGGGCATTGCCCCACGGATCGACCGGCTTGGCGGCGGGCTGCGAATCCGTCGCCGCCTTGTAGGCGCGGTCGAGGCGGTCCTGCTTTTCCTGTTGCTCAGGGGTCAGCTTCGGCTTGCTACCGCCAAGCGTAATGCCGGGCATGAGCGCGCTCTGCTGCGCCAGCGCCGGGGCGGCTGCCACCAGGCCGAAACCGGCGGTCAGGGTCAGAACCGCGAGGAAAACGCGACGTCTCATGGCAGAGCCTCCCAATTTCGCCCCGAACCTAGAGCGGCAAAAAGTGGCTGACAATGTGGCGGCTGGCCGTATGGGCGGCCCGCTTGGCGATCCGGCCTCTGGTCTACTTTCACAAACCGGCACCTGTGGTAGTAACCCGGCCAAGGAAGGCCCCCAGAATGACCGCAGACAAGACCCCACCGTCCGACAAGACCGGCTCTATGGCTGGTTCCGCCGCCGGACGCGACTATTCCGAGACCCTGTTCCTGCCGCAGACGGATTTTCCGATGCGCGCCGGCCTGCCGCAGAAGGAGCCGGAACTGCTGGCCCGCTGGCAGAAGACCGATCTCTATCGGCAGTTGCGCGAGGAGGCCAAGGGCCGCCCGAAATTCGTGCTGCACGATGGCCCGCCCTACGCCAACGGCAACATCCATATCGGCCATGCGCTCAACAAGATCCTCAAGGACGTGGTGACGCGCAGCCAGCAGATGCTCGGCCATGACTCGAACTACGTG
>JAHBZF010000032.1 GCA_019635575.1 Pseudolabrys sp.
GCGGAGCTCTGTCTGGGGGCAGACAGCCCGGTTTGCAAGCCCGGTTTGCAAGCAAAACGCGCCGATTTCGGTCCGAATCCCGCCAAATCATTCAAATGAAACTCAAAGTTTACCACGCTCACAGTCCGGGCATTCCCGTGGCGCGAATGTCACGGTACAAAGGCCGAGAGTCGAAGGGGACGGCGCGTGACGCCGGCATGAGTTCGAATGGGGCTGCAACGGGGACGGCAAATCGGCCGGCAAGACTGGGTCGTGCAGGGCGCGCGCGTCGGCGCCGTTCTGACCGCCGGCCTGCTGCTCGCCAATTGCTCCCAGAGCAGCGGCAGCCGTGTCGATGCACGCCTTGGCGTATCCGCGTCCGAACGCGTCGTCGGTCCCGGTGAGGCCGTGCCGAAAGGCGGCGGCACCTATCGCGTCGGAAAACCCTATACGGTTGCCGGCCGCGTCTACGTCCCCGAGGAAAACCCACGCTACAAGGCGGAGGGGATCGCCTCCTGGTACGGCGACGACTTCCACGGCCGCAAGACCGCGAACGGCGAAATTTTCGACATGACGTCGATCAGCGCGGCGCATCCGACGCTGCCGATCCCGTCCTATGTCCGCGTCACCAATCTGCGCAATCATCGTTCGCTGATCGTGCGCGTGAACGATCGCGGGCCTTACGCGCATGACCGCATCATCGATCTGTCGACGCGGGCGGCGAAGCTGCTCGAATTCCACGGCCACGGCATCGCCAAGGTGCGGGTCGAATATGTGGGCAAGGCGCCGCTCGCCGGCTCCGACGACATGAAATTGGCCTCGACCTTGCGGGAAAACGGCCGTCCGGTTCATGACCGGCCGACCGCTGTCGCCGCGGTGCAGCCGCGCGAGCCGGCCAAACGGGTCGCGGTCGCGTCGGCCGATCCGTCGTTTGCCCCGAGCCTGCTCGATTCGAGGCCGATGGCGCAGCGTCCAACGGTCGCGCGCGAAGAGGTCGAAACAGCCGAGGCCGAACCGGTGGTGGCCGGCAATCGCTATGTACTGGCCTCGCACCAGCGTCCGGGCGCGGTCGAATCCGCCCCGATCAGCCAGCCGGCGCCGCGTCAGGTTGCGGCCGCAGCCCCGACCCAGGACAGCCTGGCGCCACGAAATCTGGGCGTCCTCCACACATCATCTCCATCCTCGGCCCCGTCGCCGGTTTCCGCTTATGCTCCAACCCGTTATGATGGCTCCGCGGGCTTGATGAGCGGCCGCGGCCTCTACTAAAAGCCGCATTTCTCCGCCTGATTGGTCTCGCGTCGACCTCGCTTGGAGGCGCGCTTTCGCGCGCATTGGCTTTGACCCGGTTTCGCTCTGCTTTCGTCTCTCTCTCGCTGCTGGCGGGCTTGTGCCTTGCCGGCGCGGTTGCCTTTGCCGCGACGCCAGCGGCGCCGCCGAAAAAGGATGAGCCGAATATCAGCGCCCCGCACGCGATCCTGATCGAGGCGGAAAGCGGCAGCGTCCTGTTCGAGCGCGGGGCGGACGACATGGTCTTTCCGGCGAGCCTCGCCAAGCTGATGACCGCCGAATACGTCTTCAACGAATTGAAGCAGGGCCGGATCAAGCCGACCGACGAATATCCGGTCAGCGAGAATGCCTGGCGCAAGGGCGGCGCGCCGTCCGGCGGCTCGACCATGTTCGCGGCGCTCCACAGCAAGGTGCCGGTCGATGACCTGATCAAGGCGCTGATCATTCAGTCCGCGAACGACGCCTGCATCGTGTTCGCCGAGGCGCTGGCCGGGAACGAGCCGGCCTTCGCCGACCTGCTGACCAAGCGCGCGCGAGAGATCGGCATGAGCCGTTCGGTCTTCACCAATTCCAACGGGCTGCCCGATCCCGGCACCAAGGTGACGGCGCGCGAACTCGGCATTCTCGCGCGGCATATCATCAGCGCCTATCCGGAATACTATCCGATCTATTCCGAACGCGAATTCACCTGGAACAAGATCCGCCAGCAGAACCGCAATCCGCTGCTGCCGATGAACATCGGCGCCGATGGCTTGAAGACCGGCTACACCAAGGAAGCCGGTTACAATCTCGTCGGCTCCGCGGTGCAGAACGGCATCCGGCTCATCGTCGTCGTCACCGGACTGCCGAGCGCCAAGGAGCGCGCCGATGAGGGCAAGAAACTGCTCGAATGGGGCTTCCGCAATTTCGAGGCGCGGATGCTGTTTGCCGAAGGGCAGACCATCGGTCAGGCCAAGGTGTTCGGCGGCGAGAAGGGGGCCGTCGCATTGAACAGCGGCGGTTCCGTGCGCCTCATGGTCACCAAGGCCGGTACCGAAAAGCTGACCGCCCGCATCGTTTACAACGGGCCGATCCAGGCGCCAGTGAAGCAGGGCCAGCGGATCGGGACGCTCAAGGTCTGGCGCGACGCCAATCTCGCGCTGGAAGTGCCGTTGACCGCCGCCGAGGACATCAGCCGCGGAACCATGTCGCAACGCGCCTTCGATGCGGCCGCTGAATTAATGGGCGGCCTGTTCCGCGCCGGCGTCGAGCGGCTGTAGCGGCGCATGCGCGGGCGCTTCATCACTTTCGAGGGCGGCGAGGGGAGTGGCAAGTCCACACAGACGGCCGCGCTGGCACAGCAGTTGCGCGCGCACGGCATCGACGTGCTGCTGACGCGCGAGCCGGGCGGGTCGCCGGGCGCCGAGATCATCCGTCATGTGATCCTGTCGGGAGCGGCGCGGCCATTCGGCACCGATGTCGAGGCAATCCTGTTCGCTGCCGCGCGCGACGATCATCTGCGCGTCACCATCCTGCCGGCGCTCGCGGCCGGACGCTGGGTGATCTGCGACCGCTTCTTCGATTCCACCCGCGCCTATCAAGGCGCGCTCGGGGCCGTCGATCCGCAACTGATCCGCAGCCTCGAACGGGTCACGGTCGGCGACAACATCCCCGATCTCACGATCATGCTCGATGTTCCGGCGGAAACCGGCATGACACGCGCGGCGGCGCGGCGCGGCGCGGCGCATGCCGACCGCTTTGAAGCGGAGGATCTGACGTTTCACCGCAAGCTGCGCGAGACGTTTCTGGACATCGCGCGGCAGGAGCCGCAACGCTGCGTCGTCATCGACGGCACGCAACCGCCGCAGCAGGTCGAGGAGGCGATCTGGGGCGCCGTTCGCGACCGGTTTGCGCTGGCGGACGCACCGATCGCGCAGGTCGCAGCATCATGAGCGAAGAGACCGACGAACTGCATCCGCGCATCACGACCGCGTGGTTCGGCCACGCCGAGGCGGAGCGGGCGCTGCTGCAAGCCTATCAGACCGGCCGCATTGCCCATGCGTGGCTGATCGGCGGCCCGCCGGGGATCGGCAAGGCGACGCTCGCTTACCGCATGGCGCGGTTCGTGCTGGCCAACCCCGATCCGACCGCTGCCGCGGTGCAAGCCGCGCGCGATCTATCGGTGCCGGCCGATCATCCGTCGAGCCGCCGCATCGCCGGCGAGGCGCACGGCGATCTGCTGGCGCTCGAGCGCGTGCTCAACGACAAGGGCAAACTCAACACCACGATCCGGATCGAGCAGGTGCGCCGCACCGTCGGGTTCTTCGGTTCGACCTCAAGCGAGGGCGGCTGGCGCATCGCGATCGTCGATGCAGTCGACGATCTGCAGAAAGAGGGCGAGAACGCGCTCCTCAAGATTCTGGAGGAGCCGCCGCCGCGCTCGCTGCTGCTGCTCATCAGCCACGCGCCGGGGCGGGTGTTGCCGACCATCCGCTCGCGCACGCGGCGTCTCCTGTTGCGTCCGCTGGACACTGACACGGTCGCGCAAGCCGTTGCCAACGCCACCGGGCGCGCGGCCAACGACATCGAACTCTCGGCTGCGGCACAGGCATCGGGCGGCAGCGTGGCGCGGGCGCTGGACTTGCTCGACAGCGATGCGCTCGCGTTACGCCAGACCGTCGTCGATCTCCTGGCGCGGCTCCCGAGCACCGACCCGCGCGCCCTGCACGCGCTGGGCGATGCCTTGGGTGGCAGCGAGCCAAAAACCCTCGCGGTGTTTCTCGATCTGGTCAATCAATGGCTGGCGGACCGCCTGACGCAGGACAAAGCCGACAGCGGCAAAGCAGCGCGCACGGCGGACGCGTTCGCCACCATCAATCAGGCCGCCCGCGAAGCGGACGCCTATAACCTCGAACGCAAGCCGCTGGTCTTCAAGGTCTTCGGCTTGCTTGCGGAGACCGCGCGCGGTTGATACCTACCGATCATGTCAGCAAAAACGCCGTATTACATCACCACCGCCATTGCCTACCCCAACGGCGCCCCGCACATCGGTCACGCCTATGAAGTGATCGCCACCGACGCGATCGCCCGCTTCATGCGGCTCGACGGCTATGACGTGTTCTTCCTGACCGGCACCGACGAGCACGGCCAGAAGATCCAGCAGACAGCCGCAAAAGAGGGGATGACCCCGAAGGAATTGCTCGACCGCAACGTACCGCGCTTCCAGGCGATGGTCGCGAAGATGAATTGCTCGAACGACGATTTCATCCGCACCACCGAGGAGCGCCATCACCGTTCGTCCCAGGCGATCTGGGAGCGGATGGAGAAGAACGGCGACATCTATCTGTCGAAATATGCCGGCTGGTACTCGGTGCGCGACGAGGCTTACTACGCCGAGGACGAGACGCATCTCAACGAGCACAAGGTCCGCATCGCCACCAAGACCGGCACGCCGGTCGAGTGGGTCGAGGAGGAGAGTTATTTCTTCCGCCTCTCCGCCTATCAGCAGAAGCTGATCGACCTTTACGAGAACGACCCGACCTTCGTGCTGCCGAAGGAGCGGCTGAACGAGGTCGCGAGCTTCGTGCGCGGCGGCTTGCAGGATCTGTCGATCTCGCGCACCACCTTCGACTGGGGCATCCGCGTCCCCGGCAACGACAAGCACATCATGTATGTGTGGGTCGATGCGCTGACCAACTACATCACCGCCGCCGGATTCCCGGACACCGACAGCGAAAAATTCAAACGCTGGTGGCCGGCCGCTCTGCATGTGATCGGCAAGGACATCGTGCGCTTCCACGCGGTCTATTGGCCGGCCTTCCTGATGTCGGCCGGGGTCGCGGTGCCGAAGCGGATTTTTTCGCACGGCTTCCTGTTCAACCGCGGCGAGAAGATGTCGAAGTCGGTCGGCAATGTGATCGATCCGATCACCTTCGCCGACACCTACGGCGTCGACCAGATGCGCTATTTCTTCTTGCGCGAGGTGCCGTTCGGGCAGGACGGCAATTACAACCACGAAGCGATCGTCAACCGCACCAATGCCGACCTCGCCAACGACCTCGGCAATCTGGCGCAGCGCTCGTTGTCGATGTTGGCGAAACAATATGGCGGTACGCTGCCGGCGCCGTCGGCCTACAGCGAAGCGGACAAGACCATTCTCGCGGCCGCCGACGCCATGATCGGCAAGGCGCGCGAGGCGATGCAGACCCAGCAGTTGCATCAGGTGCTCAACGCCGTGTGGGCGGTGGTGGCTGACGCCAACCGCTATTTCGCCGGCGAAGCGCCATGGGCACTGGCGAAGACCGATCCGGCGAAGCAGGCGACGGTGCTCTACACGACCGCCGAGGTGATCCGGCAAGTCGCCATTCTGGCGCAGCCATTCATTCCGGCGTCGGCGGAAAAGCTGCTCGACCTGCTCGGCGTTCCGGCCGCCGAACGCGGCTTCGCGTTTCTCGGCGGTGCGCATCGGCTTGCGCCGGGCACGGTGCTGCCGCCGCCACAGCCCGTGTTTCCGCGTTATGTCGAGCCGGAAGCGGAAGCGCAGGCCAAGCCGGCGAAACCCGACAAGACCGCGAAAAAAGCTGGAAAGCCGGGATGATGCTGGTCGACAGCCATTGCCATCTCGATTTCCCGGACTTCGCCAGCGAGTTGGATGCGGTCGTGGGCCGGGCGCGGGCTGTCGGCGTTGGCAGGATGGTGACGATCTCCACCCGCGTCAAACAGCAGGATACGCTGCGCGGCATCGCTGAACGGTTCGACGATGTGTTCTGCTCGGTCGGCACGCATCCGCATCATGCCGATGAAGAGCTGGACGTGACCACCGACGATCTCGTCCGGCTCACGGATCATCCCAAGGTCGTCGCTATCGGCGAGGCGGGGCTCGACTATCACTACGACAATGCTCCGCGCGACGCGCAGGAATGCGGCTTCCGCACCCATATCGCCGCGGCGCGCGCGACCGGGCTGCCGCTCGTCATTCACGCGCGTGAGGCGGACGATGACGTTGCGCGGATTCTCGAGCAGGAAACGGAGAAGGGCGCCTTCCCGGCCGTACTGCATTGCTTTACCGGCGGGCGCGATCTCGCCATGCGCGCCGTCGCGCTCGGCCACTATGTGTCGTTCACCGGCATCCTGACCTTCAAGAATTCGCAGGCGCTGCGCGACATCGCCGCCGAACTGCCGGCGGATCGTATCCTGGTCGAAACCGACGCACCCTATCTCGCGCCGAACCCGCATCGCGGCAAGCGCAACGAGCCGAGCTTCGTCACCGAAACGGCCCGCACGCTTGCCGTCGCGCGCGGCGTTTCGACCGACGACATCGCCCGGCAGACCACGGAGAATTTCTTCCGGCTGTTTTCCAAGGTCCCGCGTGAGCTCGGGAGCATGGCAGGATCAACGCCATGAGCGATGGCATCCGGCTGACCTTCACCATCCTCGGCTGCGGGTTTTCCGGCGGTGTGCCACGGCCTGCGCTGGGCTGGGGCGCCTGCGACCCGAACAACCCGAAAAACCGCCGCCGCCGTTGCTCGTTCCTGGTCGAGCGCAAAGGCCCGGATGGCGTCACCCGCGTGCTGGTCGACAGCTCACCGGACCTGCGCGAGCAGTTGATCGACGCCAAGGTCGATTGGCTCGACGGCGTGCTCTACACCCATCCCCATGCCGACCACGTTCACGGCATCGACGACCTGCGCGCCCTGGCGCTGGCCCGCCGCCGGCGCGTCGATGTCTATATGGACGAGCCGACCACGACGGATGTGCTCAAGCGGTTCGATTACTGCTTCGAGACACCGCCCGGCAGCGAGTATCCGCCGATCCTGAATCATCATCATCTTCAGCCCGGCCGGGCCGTGACGATCGACGGGCAGGGTGGCCCGATCAAGGCCCTGCCGGTGCTCCAGGAACACGGCGATATCCCGTCGCTCGGGTTCCGGTTCGGTGACGTCGCCTATTCCGCCGACATCAGCAGCCTGCCGCCGGACGGCGTGGCGCTGATGCAGGGTCTCGACGTCTGGGTCGTCGATGCGCTGCGCTACCTGCCGCACAAGAGCCATTTCTCGCTGGACGACGCGCTGACCTGGATCGGCCGGCTCAAGCCGCGCCGCGCGGTCCTGAGCAATCTGCATTCCGATCTGGATTACGAAACGCTGCGGCACCAGGTGCCGGCCGGCGTCGAGCCGGGCTACGACGGCATGACGTTCGAGAGCTTGGCGCGGCCTTAAGGCAAAACTTGAGGTCCTTCAGTTTCTGCATTCAAAAATAATATAAAGCCTCTGATTTAAAAGGCTTATGTGCCTCATTCAGCGGTGACTGATCGCTCTTTGCCTGCTCGCCCGCGCTGGCTCAGCCTGGCTTATATATTCCATAATATGTCTTATGCGAAAATGATATCCGGGTCCAGGATCGCACCTTGATCCAGGTTGATCCAGGTTGACCCGAGTTGATCCGGGTCATGTTGGCGTCATCGGCGACGTGGAACGCTTGCCGGGCTGACGCGTTGGGCCGCCGCACGGCTTAAAGCGCGCCGCACATCCCCACGATCTCTCCCGGAGCCCGAACGTCATGTCCAGCAAAGTCCAGAAGCTCGAATCCCGCAAGCCGGCCGCGAACCTCGATACCCCGACCGATCTGTCCGACGGTGCTGTCCGGGAGATTTCCAAGGCGATCAACGGCATCCTGGCGGACAGCTTCGCGCTCTATCTCAAGACCAAGAATTTCCACTGGCACGTCAGCGGCCCGAACTTCCGCGACTACCATTTGATGCTGGACGAGCACGCGGACGCCATTTTCGCGACGACCGACCCGCTGGCCGAGCGCGTGCGCAAGATCGGCGGCGTGACGCTCCGCTCGATTTCGGACATCAGCAAGCATCAGAGCATCAGGGACAACAACGAGGCCGAGGTCGACCCGCTGGACATGCTCCGGGAACTGATGAACGACAACAAGGCGGTCGCCAAGGCGATGCGCGAGGCCCACGAGCTCTGTGACAAGCACGACGACATCGCCACGGCGAGCCTGCTGGAGAACTATGTGGACGAGACCGAGCGCCGGACCTGGTTCCTGTTCGAGGCCAGCCGCGACGCCGACGCGACCGGCCACTGACGACGCCTTCGTTCCACGCTTAAGAAGGCCCGGCCGATCGTGCCGGGCCTTTTCCGTTACGGCCGCCCTGACCCGCCGGTTTGCTAGGATGCGTGGGATTCTCCGACCATGCGCATTCCCGAAAGCTCAGCTCCATGACTGACGACACCGCTTCCACAACGATGGTTCCATCCCGCGACATCGCGCAATTGATCGCAATCATGGCCGCGCTGCGCACGCCCGGCAGCGGCTGTCCGTGGGATCTGGAGCAGAATTTCCAGTCGATCGCCCCCTACACCATCGAGGAAGCCTACGAGGTCGCCGATGCGATCGCGCGCGATGATCTTGTCGACCTGTGCGACGAACTGGGCGACCTCTTGTTACAGGTCGTGTTCCACGCGCGCATGGCCGAGGAACAAGGCGCGTTCGCATTCAGCGACGTGGTCGAAGCGATCACGACCAAAATGATCCGCCGCCATCCGCATGTGTTCGGCGATGCCGATGCCCGAAGCGCCGGCGTCGTGAAAGACCTGTGGGAACAAATCAAGGCCGAAGAACGCGCCGCCAAAGTTGCGCGCGGCTCAACATCTGCGGCGGAAAAGCCGGCAGGCACCCATCCTGGCACCCTCGCCGGCATTCCTGCGGCGTTGCCCGCGCTGACGCGCGCGCTAAAGCTCCAGCAGAAAGCCAGCCGCGTCGGCTTCGACTGGAACGATCCCCGCGCTGTGCTCGCCAAGATCCGCGAGGAAGCCGACGAGATCGAAGCGGCGCTCGACGCGAAAGACAGCGTGGAAGCCGGCCGCGAGGTCGGCGACCTGTTGTTCGCGGTGGTCAATCTCGCGCGGCATCTCGACGCCGATCCGGAAGACGTTCTGCGCGGCACCAATCGCAAGTTCGAACGACGGTTCGCTTCGATCGAGAACGCGCTCGCGAGCCAGGGCCGCAACCCTCGGGACGCCTCGCTCGACGAGATGGAAGCCTTGTGGATCGCGGCAAAAACGGCGGAAAAGACCGGCAACCCGGCGTAACGGGAAGCTACAGCGCGTCGTCGTCCGTCGGCTTCGTTAGACCGAAACGGTTGCGCACCCGCTCGGCCTTGGCGGGATCGACGCGCACCGTCACGGCGAAACGGCCGTCGTCACGCAGCGACTTGTCGAGCACTTCGGCATGGCGGTGCAGCCAACTGATGCCCTCGCCGTCGGCCGGATCGAGATCGAGCGTGAAGGTGAGCCGGTTGGCGCTGATCCGCGTTTCCACGGCAGCGATCAGCGCCTCGACGCCCTCGCCGGTCAGCGCCGAGACCGGCACCGCGCGTTCGCTCTCCGGTTGGCGCTCGACCCGGTTGACCAGCGATTGCCGCTCTTCGTCCGACAAACGGTCGATCTTGTTCCAGACCTCGATGATCCGCTGCCGGTTCGCGAGATCGATGCCGAGCTCTTGCAGCACATGCGCGACATCGTTCGCCTGCGCTTCCGTATCCGGATGCGACAGGTCGCGGACATGCAGGATCACGTCCGCCTCGATCACCTCCTCCAGCGTGGCGCGGAACGCCGCGACCAGCATGGTCGGCAGATCGGAGATGAAGCCGACCGTATCGGAGAGAATGATGCGCGCGCCGTGCGGCAGATCGAGCGCGCGCAAGGTCGGATCGAGCGTCGCGAACAACATATCGGCTTCGAGCACGCTGGCGCGCGTCAGCCGGTTGAACAGCGTCGATTTGCCGGCATTGGTGTAGCCGACCAGCGCGACGATCGGATACGGCACGCGGCGCCGGCTCTCACGATGCAGGCCGCGCGTGCGCTTCACCTTCTCGAGGTCGGATTCGATCCGCGCCAGCCGCTCCTCGATCAGACGGCGGTCGGTTTCGAGTTGCGTTTCGCCCGGCCCGCCGAGGAAGCCGAAGCCGCCGCGCTGGCGTTCGAGATGCGTCCAGGAGCGTACCAACCGGCTCTTCTGATAAGTCAGATGTGCGTGCTCGACCTGCAGCGTGCCCTCGCGCGTGCGCGCACGCCGGCCGAAGATTTCGAGGATAAGCCCGGTGCGGTCCAGCACCTTGGCGTTCCATGCTTTCTCCAGATTGCGCTGCTGCATCGGCGAGACCGGTGAATCCATCACCACGATCCCGACATTGTTGCTTTTGACGATCCCGGCGATCTCGTCGACCTTGCCTTTGCCGAGATAAGTCGCGGGCCGGATATCGGCGAGCGGCACAAGGCCGGACTCGACCACATTCAGGTCGATTGCCCGCGCAAGACCGACGGTTTCCTCAAGCCGTGCCGCGGGCGAGCGCGCTCCCGGCGCCGTGGTGTCGCGACGCAGATAGGGTTCGATGACGAATGCGCGCCCGGTCTCCCCCGCTTCGGCGGCGGGACGGTTCGCGCGGTCGTCGCGCTGACGGTCTTCCAACTACGCTTTGTCCCCAGGGGCGTCTTCGCCGCCCTCGAACAATTGCACCGGATGCCCCGGCATGATGGTCGAGATCGCATGCTTGTAGACAAGCTGCGAATGTCCATCCCGGCGCAACAGGACGCAGAAATTGTCGAACCATGTGACGACGCCCTGCAGCTTGACGCCGTTGACCAAAAAGATGGTCAGCGGAATCTTGGCCTTGCGGACGTGGTTGAGAAACGTGTCCTGGAGGTTCTGGGGTCGTTCGGCCGCCATCGCCATTATTCCTTTTTTGCCCGCGTCTTGCGCGCGAGACCGGTTATTTCGGGCCAGTCGATGCCCACTCGTTCTTGCCGCCTTGCGGCGGATCGTCGTCTTGGACCCCTGCGCCGGGCCGGCGGGGCTCTTTCTGGCCAGAAGACATTAGACGGTAGCGCGCGCAGGCGCGCAAGCGCCGTTACGTCAACTTCCGGCGAACCCGCCTCTTCCCCGCAATAATTCGCCGAGGAGATCATGTGGATTGGGCAAAACGATGGAAATCGCGCCTCAAGGCGCGGGTCAAAGGACCGGGGCTGCCCGTCCCGACCGGCTGGCCGTCGATTTTGACCACGGGCATGACCGTCTGGCTGGCCGAGGTGACGAAGGCTTCCCGCGCCGCATAGGCTTCCTCAACCGTAAATCCGCGCTCGGCGAGCGTCAGGCCCAGGGCGGAAATGGCATCCAGCAGGGTTGTTCGCGTCACCCCGCGCAGGATGTGATGATCGACCTTCCGGGTGATCAGCGTCCCGTCCCGCGCGACGATCCAGGCATTGGAGGACGCGCCTTCGGTGATCTCGCCGGCGCCATCGATCAGCCAGGCTTCGCGGGCGCCGCGGTCCCGCGCCGCCTGCTTGGCGAGGACGTTCGGCAGGAGACCGACCGATTTGATATCGACGCGGCCCCAGCGGATATCCGGCACGGTGACGACGGCAATCCCCCGCTCGGCCAGTTGTTCGACCGCCTCGGGATTGGCCGACCGCGCGGTAACAACGAGGGTCGGCGGAACGGCAGCATCGGGAAACGGAAAATCCCGGCGCGCGCTGCCGCGCGTCACCTGCAGATAGACGATGCCGTTGCGGACACGATTGCGCGCGATCGTCTCGCGCAGCACGATCCGCAGCGCGTTTTCCGGCATCGGCATCCGGATTTGCAACTCGGACAGCGAACGCTGCAAGCGCGCGAGATGGCGTGCTTCGTCGACCAGCAGGCCGTCCTGCACCTGGCAGACTTCATAGACGCCATCGGCGAACTGGAATCCGCGATCCTCGATATCGACGCACGCATGCGCGCGCGGCAGATAGCGGCCATTGACGTAAGCGATCCGGGACATGAGAGCGGCCTAAAGCCGGACTCGTTGAGATCGAATCATCTGTGTTCGCCTTTTTGTTGCTGGCGTGATCTTTTCGGAAAACCGGTTCTCATTTTTCCGGATCACGCCTATCCGATGCCGAGCGCCTTGAGCTTGCGATGCAGCGCCGAGCGCTCCATGCCGACAAACTCCGCGGTGCGTGAAATGTTGCCGCCGAACCGGCTGATCTGCGCCACCAGATATTCGCGCTCGAACACCTCGCGGGCATCGCGCAGCGGCAGACCCATCAGATGCTCGCCGCCATTGCCGTTCGGCATGCTCGGCACCATCGAACCGACGTCCTGCGGCAACATGCTGGCATCGACCACGGCTTCGGCATCGCCGCCGGCCAGAATCATCAGCCGCTCGACGTTGTTGCGAAGCTGGCGGACATTGCCCGGCCAATCATGCGACTGCAGCACCGCCATGGCATCCTCGCCGATGCGGCGCATCGGCAGACCGGTCGATTGCGAAATCTGCTCCATGAAAAAATCAACCAGCAACGGAATGTCCTCGCGCCGCTCGGCGAGCGGCGGCACGCGGATCGGCACGACCGACAGCCGGTGATAGAGGTCTTCGCGGAAACGGCCGTCGGCGATCTCCGCTTCCAGATTGCGGCCGGTCGACGAGACGATCCGGACATCCACCGACACTTTCGCGGTACCGCCGACCCGCTGGAAGGTCTGATCGACCAGCACGCGCAGAATCTTGTTCTGCGTCTCGCGCGGCAAATCGGCGACCTCATCGATGAACAAGGTGCCGCCGTGGGCATCTTCGAGCGCACCCGTGGTCCGCCCTTCGGTCGAGCCATTCGAGCCGTTGGAGCGATCGACACCGAACAGTTCGGTTTCCATCCGTTCCGGAGTAATCGCTGCCGCGTTGATCGCCACGAACGGCGCATTGGCACGTGCCGAGAGGGCATGGAGCGAGCGCGCGACCAGCTCCTTGCCGGAGCCGGGCGGTCCGACGATCAGGATGCGGCTGTTGGTCGGCGCGGCCTTCTCCACCACCTGGCGAAGCTGGGTGATCGCCGGCGATTTCCCCACCAGCGTCGTGGCGGACGGCGCAAGCGCCTTCAACTCCTTCACCTCGCGACGCAGACGCGATGTTTCCAGCGCGCGGTCGGCAACGAGACACAGCCGGTCCGCCTTGAACGGCTTTTCGATGAAGTCGTAAGCGCCGAGTTTCGTGGCGGCGACCGCCGTCTCGATATTGCCGTGGCCGGAAATCATCACAACCGGCAGATCGGGATGTTCCTTCTTCACCGCCTCAAGCAGTTGCAGGCCGTCGAGACGGCTGCCCTGCAACCAGATATCGAGGAACACCAGATTGGGGCGGCGCGAGGCGATGGCGTTCAACGCGTCGTCGGCGTCGCGCGCCGTGCGCGTCGCGTAACCTTCGTCCTGCAGAATGCCGGCCACCAGATCGCGGATATCCGTTTCGTCGTCGACAATCAGAATTTCCGAAGCCATTGTCGTCCCACTCAGTCTCAAGCGTTCAACTTGCACACTTATTGATGCGCGGCCGAGGCCGCTTGCGGACTATCGGCAAAGCGCAGCGTCATCCACGCGCCCTGCTGTCCCGGAAACTTCTCCGCGGCGTCACGCAATTCGATCGAGCCGCCGTGCTCCTCAAGAATACGGCCGACGATGGCAAGACCGAGTCCGGTCCCCTTCTCGCGCGTCGTCACATAAGGCTCGAGCAGCCGGCTGCGGCCTTCTTTCGGCAATCCGATCCCGTTGTCGACCACATCGATGACGATATGTTCGCCGTCGCGCGTCGCGGCGACGTGAATGTGTCCGCGGTCGGCGTCGGCCGGCCGCGCGCCGATCGCTTCGGTCGCATTCTTGACGATGTTGGTCAGCGCCTGCGAGATCAGCCGCCGGTCGAAATGCGCGAACATCGGATCTTCGGCGGTCTCGACATCGAAGTCGATCTCGGAGTTGGAGACCTTCTGCAGGAACACGGCCTGTCGCACCGTATCGGCGACGTCCTCGCGCGCGATCACCGCTTTCGGCATCCGCGCGAACTTGGAGAATTCGTCGACCATCCGGCGGATATCGTCGACCTGCCGCACGATCGTGTCGGTGCACTGCTGGAACACCGCCGGATCGTCGGTGATCGATTTTCCATATTTGCGCCGCAGCCGCTCCGCCGACAACTGGATCGGCGTCAGCGGATTCTTGATTTCGTGGGCGATGCGCCGCGCGATATCCGCCCAGGCGGAGCTGCGCTGCGCCGCGACCAGTTCGGTGATGTCGTCGAGGGTGATGACATAGCCGTGATGCGCTTCGCTGGATTGTTCGCTGGTCACCCGCACCGACAGGTTCCGGTCGCGGCCGCCGCGCGTCAGCGTCACCTGATCCTGCGCCACGCGCGCGCCCGACTGCGCCGTATCCATGATCTGCGCCAGTTCAGGGACAACGCTCGCAACCTGATGCCCGAGCGCATCGGTCTCCTGGCAACCGACCAGCTTCTCCGCCGAGCGGTTCATGATGCTGATCCGCCCTTCGCCATCGACGCCGATGACGCCGGCGCTGGCACCGGACAGCACCGCTTCGGTGAAGCGGCGGCGGCTGTCGATGGTGTCGCGCGCACGCACGATGTCGTTGCGCTGCGCCCGCAACTCCTGCGTCATGCGGTTGAAGGTCTCGCCGAGTTGCGCGAGATCGCCCTCGGACCGGCGGATCGGCACCTGCACATAAAGGTTGCCGGTCGAAACCACATTGGCGGCGCCGATCAGCCGCCGGATCGGCGCAACGAGACGGTTGGCGAAATTCAGACCGATCCAGACCGCGGACAACAGCACGATCAGCGCGATCACCGTGTACATCAGCGCGAACGCGACCTGCACGCCGAGCCGTCGCGATTCCACCAGCGCATATTCGGTGGCGGTGACCTGGGTTTCCCGCAGTTGCGCGATCACCCGCGGGTCCATCAGCCGCGCGATATAGAGATATTTGTTGTCGTACCCGCGCAGCTTGATGACCGCGGCGACGTAGCTCGTATCCGGCAGCAGGACGATCTGCGGTTCGTCCTCGTTGACGGTCGCGAGCTGCTCGCGCGACGGCGTCGCGAATGTCTGCTGGATCGGCACGGTCGCCCGCGACGCGACGGTCAGGTCGTCATTGAGGATGATGGCGGCGCCGAGCCCTCTGACATTGGCCTGCAAAGTCAGAAGCTGGTTCATGCGCTCGCGATTGGTGTCGAACAGTTCCTTGGCGCGCGAGACCTCGAATGCGAGCACGATGATGTCGGAGCGCGTCATCTGCGCGTGGTCGCGCAGATAGGCTTCGGCGACGATCACCGAATTCTCGATGGCGGTGCGCGTGCGGCTGGAGAACAGCCGGTCGAGACCGCGGTCGAGCGTCACGCTCGCGACCACGGCGACGAGAATGGCCGGCACGGCGGCGATGATCGAGAACAGGCCGACGATGCGCACATGCAAGCGTGCCGCCGCCCGCCCCTTTCGCCGTGCCTGGACCACCTGCCAGACCTCGCGGGCGATGATGGCGAGCAGCAGGGCGACGGTGAAAACGTTCACCAGCAGCAGGGCCACGACCACGTAATGGGTCGGCGCGATCGGCGTCAGGTCGGCCAGAACCAGAAAGGTCGCGAGCGCGGACAACAGCGCGAGGCCAACGGCGATCGGCCCGACGATCCGGACCTCGCGCGAGGTGACCGCGGGCGGCCCGAGGCCGGTTTCTGCGGTTGCGGTCTGTTCGACGCTCATGCGGCGCGATAATTCCCGAAAAAGCCAGTGATGCAGCGAATCTTGTGAGCGATCGAGAAAAGCGAGGAATCGAAAAGGGTTAGCGACCACCTCGGCGGTGATGCTTTTATACAACATTGTTGCCGAATTGCGACAAAACGGCGGCGCGGCCGGCGCGCCGTCCACAAACTGCAGCGATCCGCCGGAAAAGGCGGTCAGTTGCTGCCGCGATAGACCTGAATATCGAGATCGCGGACCTTTTTCCGCAATGTATTGCGGTTGAGGCCCAACAGCTCCGCTGCGCGGATCTGATTGCCCCGCGTGGCGGCGAGTGCCGCCGAGAGCAACGGATACTCGATCTCCCGCAGCACGCGGTGATAGAGCCCGGCCGGCGGCAAGGCATCCTGGAAGCCGGAGAAATAGGTCGCGAGGTGGCGCTCGACCGATCCCGATAGCGTATCGGCCGCAGCCTGGCCGTCGCGCGCCGCTGACGGCATCGACGGCGGGGTCAACTCGCTGTCGATCACCGTCGCGGTGATGATGTCCTGCGGATAGAGCGCCGCGAGGCGGCGGGCGAGGTTCTCCAGTTCGCGGACATTGCCGGGCCAGCGATGCTTCTTCAGGCGATCGAGACCGGCCTGGTCGATCTGCTTCAGCGGCAATCCTTCGCGCGAAACCAGCGCCAGGAAATGCCGCATCAGATCCGGCACATCCTCGATCCGCTCGCGCAACGGCGGCAAGCGCAGCGGCACCACGTTGAGCCGGAAGAACAGATCCTCGCGGAACAGCCCCTGCTGGATGAGCTGGCGCAAATCCTTGTTGGTGGCGGCGACGATCCGCACATCGGTCTTGATCGGCGTGCGGCCGCCGACGGTCGTGTATTCGCCCTGCTGGAGCACGCGCAGCAGCCGCGTCTGCGCATCCATCGGCATATCGCCGATCTCATCGAGGAACAGCGTGCCACCTTCCGCCTGTTCGAAACGGCCGGAGGCGCGCGCATTGGCGCCGGTGAAGGCCCCCTTCTCGTGACCGAACAATTCAGACTCGATCAGATCGCGCGGGATCGCCGCCATGTTGATGGCAACGAACGGGCCGTTGCGGCGCTTGCCGTAGTCATGCAGCGCACGCGCGACCAGTTCCTTGCCGGTGCCGGACTCGCCGACGATCATCACCGTCAGGTCGGTCTGCATCAGCCGCGCCAGAACCCGGTAGATTTCCTGCATCGCGGCGGAGCGCCCGACCAACGGAATAGACTCGGTCTCTTCCGGCTTCGCGGTCACGCCGCCCTTCGATTTCGGCTCCGACAGCGCCCGGCCGACGATCGCGACCAGCTCCTTGAGATCGAACGGCTTGGGCAGGTATTCATAGGCACCCCGCTCCGATGCGCGGATCGCCGTCATGAAGGTGTTTTGCGCGCTCATGATGACGACTGGCAGATCGGGCCGCATCTTCTTGATGCGCGGCACCAGATCGAACGCGTTTTCATCCGGCATCACCACGTCGGTAATGACCAGATCGCCATCGCCCTGGCTGACCCAGCGCCACAGCGTCGCGGCGTTTCCGGTCGAGCGGACCTCATATCCGGCGCGCGACAGCGCCTGGTTCAACACCGTCCGGATCGCGGCGTCGTCATCGGCGACAAGAATGCTTCCAGTTGGCATATCAGAACCTCAAGGAATGGTCGGAGGCGCGGCGTCGCCCGCATAGATCGGCATCAGAACCCGCAACGCGGTCCGGCGCGGCTGCGATTCACATTCGACGACGCCACCATGGTCGCCGACGATCTTCGCGACCAAAGCAAGACCGAGGCCGCCGCCGCTCGGTTTGGTCGTGACGAACGGATCGAACAGGTGCGGCAACAGGTCGTCGGGCACGCCCGGTCCGTTGTCCTTGACGCAGAATTCCAGCGGAAGCGACACGCGCGTCTTGACGCCCGGCACCGACAGACGCACGCCCGGCCGGAACGACGTTGTCAGGTGAATCTCTCCGTCCGTCGCGCTCTCGCCGATCGCTTCGGCGGCGTTCTTCACCAGGTTCAGGAACACCTGAATCAGCTGATCGCGATTGGCATGGACCGGCGGCAGCGACGGGTCGTATTCCTCGACGAATTTGATGTGGCGGGCAAAGCCGGACTGCGCCAGCCGCTTCACATGCTCGAGCACCACATGGATGTTGACCGGTTCGCGCTCGACCGGGCGTTCGTCGCCGAACACCTCCATGCGATCGACCAGCTTTACGATGCGGTCGGTCTCGTCGCAGATCAGCGTGGTCAGCGGCCGATCCTCATCGGCGGCGGATTGCTCGAGCAGTTGCGCCGCGCCGCGAATACCGGACAGCGGATTCTTGATCTCGTGCGCGAGCATGGCCGCCAGCGCGATCACCGAGCGCGCGGCGCTGCGATGCGTCAACTGCCGGTCCATCTTGTCGGCGATGGTGCGCTCCTGCAGCATCACCACCACATGACCGGGGACTTCCGGCATCGGCGCCACATGCAGATCGACCAGCCGATCGCCCGGATTGCGCGGCGTCGAGAGATCCACCTTGTATTCGTTGACCGGCGCGCCATGCCGGCGCGCCTGATCGACCAGAGCGAGCAGCGGCGAACCGAACGGCACCAGATCGCGCAATTGATGACGTCGCAGCATCGTCGCCGACGATTCGAAGAATTGCTCGGCGGCGACATTGGCATCGACGATCCGCCCGTCATGCGCCACCATGATGAGGGGGATCGGCAGCGCGTTGAGCATGGCGTCCGCGTGCGAGGTGGAAACCGGCTCAAGCGATGCCTGGGGGCGCATCACGCGGCACTCCGGAAGGAGGAAAACGCATCGGCAAGTCGCTGCCGCGTCTGCTGCGGCTCTTCGGCGGTGAGAACATGATGGCGCGCATCCCGCAGCCGGTCGTCATCGACGCCGGCGGTTTCCGCCGCGGCATCCAGTGCCCAGCCGAGATGCTTGCGTGCGTGCTTGGCGCCGATCCGCACGCCGTGATGCGCCAGCATCTCTTCGTACAGCGCATCGACCATCGACAATTGGACGTCGAGGTCGGGCGCCCGTTCCTGGTCTGCGCCGGCGAGATGGCGCGCGATCTGGCCGGGAAACCACGGCCGCCCCTGCGCGGCGCGGCCGACCATCACCGCATCGGCACCCGACTCCGCCAGTGCCTGTTCGGCATCCTCGAACGAACAGATGTCGCCGTTGACGATCACCGGGATCGACACCGCGTCCGTCACCGGGCGCACGGCCGACCAATCCGCTTCGCCCTTGTAGAACTGGCAGCGCGTCCGGCCATGCACCGTCACCAGCCGCACGCCAGCGGCTTCGGCGCGACGCGCCAGTTCCGGCGCATTGAGCGACGAATGATCCCAGCCGAGACGCATCTTCAGCGTCACCGGCACACTGACGGCGCCGATGGTCGCCTCGATCAGCGTCATGGCATGGTCGAGATCGCGCATCAGCGCCGACCCCGACGCGCCATTGGTTACATGCCGCGCGGGACAGCCCATATTGATATCGATGATGGCGGCGCCGGCGGCTTCGGCCATGCGCGCGCCTTCCGCCATCCAGTAAGGCTCGCAGCCGGCGATCTGCACGACGTGAGTGCCGACGCCTTCTCCTTCCATCCGCAACAGCGCGTTCTGCTTGCCGCGCGCCAGCGCGGCGCAAGCGGTCATCTCCGACACCACCAGCCCGGCGCCCAGCCGCGCCACCAGCCGGCGAAACGGCAGATCGGTCACGCCCGACATCGGCGCCAGCACGACCCGATTGGCGAGCTGAATATTGCCAATGACGATCGGCTGATGCGCTGTCTCAATCGCTTGGGGCATCAATGAAGGCTGCTCTGTTTTTAATCAGGAATAGTCAGTGCTCAGAGTTTAGCCAAATACCACCCGATGGCAAGTGTTGCAGTGCAAAATAAATGATGCGGCTGATATGCGCCGGGGTTTTGGGTGAAGGCCCTTGCGACGCCGGGCAAACCCGCTAAAGCCTTGGGGTATGGGGGATTTGTCGACAAAACGCGTGGCTGTGGTGGTCGTCGCGGCCGGACGCGGCAACCGGGCCGGTGGCACACGGCCGAAGCAATTTCGGCACCTCCACGGCGAGCCGCTGGTGCGGACAACCCTGCGGAAACTGGTCGATCACCCGCAGATCGGTTCCGTGCAACCGGTGATCCATCCTGACGATGCCGCTCTTTTCCAGGACGCGGCCAGCGGCCTGACGCTGTTGCCGGCCGTCAACGGCGGCGCCACGCGACAGGCATCGGTCCACGCCGGGCTTGAGGCGCTGGCCGCGCAGAATCCGCCTCCCGATATCGTTCTGGTTCACGATGCCGCCCGGCCGTTCCTGACCGCCAGCCTGATCGAGCGCGCGATCGCGGCGATGGACACGGCGCCCGCCGCCGTTCCGGCGCTTCCCGTCTCCGACACGGTGAAGACGGTTGACCTTGCCGGACGCGTGACCGGGACGCTCGATCGCGCCATGCTGCGAACCGTCCAGACCCCGCAAGCGTTTCACTTCGCGACGCTGCTCGACGCCCACCGGCGAGCAGCACAGGCCGGTCGCGACGATTTCACCGACGATGCGGCGCTGGCGGAATGGGCCGGCATAACGGTCGCGGTGTTCGATGGCGAGGCAGAGAACATCAAGATGACCACGGCCGAAGACTTTGACCGCATCGCCGCGCGCGACGCCGACCGGCTGGGCGATATCCGCACCGGCTTCGGCTTCGACGTCCATGCCTTCGGTGATGGCGACCATGTGACCATCGGCGGCATCGCGATCCCGCATTCGCGCGGCTTGTCCGGGCATTCGGATGCCGACGTCGGCCTGCACGCGTTGGTCGATGCAATCCTCGGCGCACTCGCCGACGGCGATATCGGCTCGCACTTTCCGCCATCGGACCCGCAATGGCGCGGCGCCGCGTCTGACCAGTTCCTGCGGTTCGCAGTTCAACGGGTCGCGGCGCGCGGCGGCATGATCGCGCATCTCGATCTGACGCTGGTTTGCGAACTGCCGAAGATCGGCCCGCATCGCGACGCCATGCGGGCCCGCATTGCCGAGATCGCCGGCATCGCTGTCAGCCGCGTTGCGGTGAAGGCGACCACCAGCGAACGGCTCGGTTTCACCGGCCGTGGCGAAGGGATCGCGGCCTATGCCACGGCGACCGTGCGGCTTCCGTGGCAGGAATGAGGGAGCAAACCGATGCTGGATGACGATCTTCTCGCGGCGGCGCGGCAACTGCTCGATATCTGCAAGCGCAAGCACGTGCTGGTCGCGACCGCCGAGTCCTGCACCGCAGGTCTGGTTGCCGGAACGCTGACGGAACTGCCCGGCGTGTCGAGCATCCTCGATCGCGGCTATGTCACCTATTCCAACGAAGCCAAGCACCAGATGCTCGGCGTCTCGCGCGACACCCTCGACCACTACGGCGCCGTCAGCCGCCAGACCGCCGAGGAAATGGTGCGCGGCGTACTCGGCCATTCGCGCGTGCATCTCGCCGTGTCGGTGACCGGCATCGCCGGCCCGGACGGCGGATCGCCGGAGAAACCGGTCGGCCTCGTGCATTTCGCCGCTGGATCGGTGTCCGGCCGGCTCGATCATGCGGAAAAGCGGTTCGGCAATATCGGCCGCTCTCAGGTGCGGAAATTGTCGGTTTTGCAGGCGTTCCGGATGCTGCACGATCTCGCGGAGGCGGAGCCGAACCGCCCGCCGCGCGAGGCTGTCTGACGCTGGTCTTTAAGCCGTCTTGCGGCCGTAGATGACGTCGGCGCGTTTCTCGAAGGCTTCGGCGAAACGGCGGAACGCGGTGTCGAACATCGCTCCCATCAGCATACCGAGCATCCGGCTCCTGAATTCGTAATCGATGAAGAATTCGACGGTGCAGGCGTTGTCGCCGGCCGGCTTGAAGGTCCAGCGGTTCTGCATCTTGCTGAACGGCCCGTCGAGATATTCGACGAGGATTTGCAGTTTCGGCTTGTCGAGCGTGACCCGGCTGCGGAACGTCTCGCGGATCAGCTTATAGGCGACGGTCATGTCGGCGACGATCGTGCTGACGCCCTCGCCTTTCTCCGTGCGGTTGCGCACCGCCAGCGCCGAGCACAGCGGCACGAACTGAGGATATTTTTCGACGTCGGCGACGAGGTCGAACATGTCGGACGCGGCGTGGCGCACGCGCCGGTTCGTCGAGAACGACGGCATGCCGGCCTAGCGCGCCGTCTGCGCCGCGAGCCGCGCCGCTTTCAGCCGGGCGAAATCCTCGCCGGCGTGATGCGACGAGCGCGTCAGCGGCGACGCCGACACCATCAGGAAGCCCTTGGCGTAAGCGACCGTCTCGTAGGACTTGAACTCGTCCGGCGTGACGAACCGCGCCACTTCGTGGTGCTTGCGGGTCGGCTGCAGATACTGGCCGACGGTGAGGAAGTCGATCTGCGCGGCGCGCATGTCGTCCATCACCTGCATCACCTCGTTCCGCTCCTCACCGAGCCCCACCATGATGCCGGACTTGGTGAACATGGTCGGATCGATTTCCTTCACCTGCTGCAACAGCCGCAGCGAGTGGAAGTAACGCGCGCCGGGCCGCACCTTGAGATAGAGCGACGGCACGGTTTCGAGATTGTGGTTGAACACATCCGGCTTCGCCTCGACGACGACGCGCAATGCGCCGTCCTTGCGCAGGAAGTCCGGCGTCAGGATCTCGATGGTCGTTCCGGGGCAGCGTGCGCGGATCGCCGTGATGGTGCGGGCAAAGTGCTCGGCGCCGCCGTCCGCCAGATCGTCGCGGTCGACCGAAGTGATGACCACATGGCTGAGGCCGAGCTTGGCGGTCGCTTCGGCCACATGCTCCGGCTCGGCCGCATCGAGCGCGCCGGGCAGGCCGGTCTTCACGTTGCAAAACGCACAGGCGCGCGTGCAGGTGTCGCCCATGATCATGAAGGTGGCGTGCTTCTTCTCCCAGCACTCACCGATATTCGGGCATCCCGCCTCTTCGCAGACCGTGACCAGCTTGTTCTCGCGCACGATCGCGCGCGTGTTCATGTAGCCGGGCGACACCGGCGCCTTGACACGAATCCAATCCGGCTTGCGGGCAATCGCCTGGTCCGGACGGTGCGCCTTTTCCGGATGCCGGGGGCGCGGATTGTTGATCAGGTCGAGAACGACGGCCATGGGAACTCCCTGCCCTTACTTACGGAGCGGCGGCCCGCTCCGCAAGCCGGGCCGTGCCGGGTCAGCCGCGCTGGCGGATCATCCGCCACAGCAGAATCAGCAAGGACGCGCCGACGATCGCCGCAATCAACGTCCGCCAGAAGCCGAACACCGGGATTTGCAGCACCTCGGCGAGCTTACCGCCGACAAAGGCGCCGGCGATGCCGACGACGATGTTGGTGAACAAGCCGTGGTCCGACTTGGTGATCCGCTCGGCGATCCATCCGGCCAGCGCGCCGATCACCAGCATCATGAGGAAGCCGACGGTCGGCTGACCGAAGGCATATTGCATGTCGTTCATCGCCCGCCTCTCACATGTTCAGGACGCGACCGTAAGCGTCGAGCACCGCTTCCTTCATCATCTCCGACAGGGTCGGATGCGGGAAGATCGTGTGCATCAACTCTTCTTCGGTCGTTTCCAGGTTCATCGCGACCACATAGCCCTGGATCAGTTCGGTCACTTCCGCGCCGACCATATGCGCGCCGAGCAACTGGCCGGTCTTCTTGTCGAAGATCACCTTGATCATGCCCTGATCCTCGCCGAGCGCGATCGCCTTGCCGTTGCCGGCGAACGGGAAACGGCCGACGCGGATGTCGAGTTTCTTATCCTTCGCCGCCTGTTCGGTGAGGCCGACCGACGCGATCTGCGGCGAGCAATAGGTGCAGCCGGGGATCATCTGCTTGTTCATCGGATGCACATGCAGGCCCTTGATCGCCTCGACGCAGATCACCCCTTCATGCTCGGCCTTGTGCGCGAGCATCGGCGGACCGGCGACGTCGCCGATAGCATAGAGGCCCGGCACGTTGGTCTTGCCGTAACCGTCGATGACGATGCAGCCGCGCTCGGTTTTCACGCCGAGCTTCTCGAGACCGAGATTTTCGATATTGCCGGTGACGCCGACGGCGGAGATGACGCGCTCGAATTCGTGCGTCTGCGGCTTGCCGTCACCGGTATCGATGGTGGCGACGACGCTATCCGCCTTCTTGTCGAGCTTCGTCACCTTGGTGCCGGTGAGAATCTTGATGCCCTGCTTCTCGAACTGCTTGCGCGCGAAGGCGGCGATCTCCGCATCCTCGACCGGAAGCACCTGCGGCAGCACTTCGACGACGGTGACGTCCGATCCCATCGTCTTGAAGAACGATGCGAACTCGATGCCGATCGCGCCGGAGCCGACCACCAGCAACGATTTCGGAATCTTCGGCGCGACCATCGCCTCGAAATAGGTCCAGATCAGCTTGCCGTCCGGCTCGAGGCCGGGCAGCACGCGCGGCCGCGCGCCGGTGGCGATGATGATGTGCTTGGCCTGATAGCTGCCCGGTCCGAGCGAGCCCTTCGGCTGCTCCGTCTTGTATTTCGTGTCGCTCGCCTTGACGGTGATCTTGCCCGGCGCGTCGATCGTCGCCTCGCCCCAGATCACCGAGACCTTGTTCTTCTTCATCAGGAAGCCGACGCCGTCGTTGAGCCGCTTCGACACGCCGCGCGAGCGCTTCACCACGGCCTCGGGATCGAAGCCGATATTGTCGGCCCTCAGTCCGTAGTCCTTGGCATGCTGCATGTAGTGATAGATCTCGGCCGAGCGCAGCAGCGCCTTGGTCGGGATGCAGCCCCAGTTGAGGCAGATGCCGCCGAGATGCTGTTTCTCGACGATCGCCGTCTTGAATCCGAGCTGCGCCGCGCGGATCGCGGTGACATAGCCGCCCGGACCCGAACCGATGATGATGATGTCGAAACTGGTATCAGCCACGAAATGCTCCACTTGTCGGCCCGGATCGGCGCGCTCTCGATACGTTACAACTGATCTTCGTTGTGGCGGCGGAAGCGCCGCAAGAACCACCATTGAATCGCGACGATCAATACTGCCGGCAGCACGATCTCAGCGATGATCTGCATGTCATAGGTCGTCGGGCGTGCCCAGTTATTGCGCGCCATCCCGAACGCCAGCAATCCCGTGATCAGGAATAGTGCCAATAACAAAGCGATGCCGCCGCCGATATCGATCGGCCGCGTCCCCGTCCCGGCGATGAACGCCATGGTCAGCACCGCCAGACTCGCCACGGCGAACGCGCCGATGATGAACATGACGAAGATGAATTCATCGCGCGTTCCGAACAGGATCGCCAGTTGCTGGGCCAGCGCCTGGGCCGCCACCATCGACAGAAACCAGGCGATGGCAAAAGTGGCGAAAGCGCGCATCCGTTCGGCCTCGTGGCGACCATCTGTCGCCCCCTGCTACACCACCATCATCACGGGGTTTTCGATCAGCGCCTTGAATGCGCCGATCAGCTCCGCACCGAGCGCGCCGTCAACCGCGCGATGATCGCACGACAAGGTCACGCTCATGATGTGCGCGGCCTCGATCTTGCCGTTGCGCACGATCGCCCGCTCCTCGCCCGTGCCGACCGCAAGGATCGTCGCATGCGGCGGATTGATGACCGCGGTGAAGTCCTTGATCCCGTACATGCCGAGATTGGAGACCGCGGTGGTGCCACCCTGATATTCATGCGGCTTGAGCTTGCGATTGCGCGCGCGCACCGCGAAATCCTTCATCTCGTTGGAGATGGTGGACAGCGACTTGAGTTCTGCCTGGCGGATGATCGGCGTGATCAAACCGCCCGGCATCGCCACGGCAACGCCGACATCGGAATGCTTGTGCTTGAGCATCCCCGCGTCGGTCCAGCTCACATTGGCGTCCGGAATACGCTGCAGCGCGACGGCCAGCGCCTTGACCACGAAGTCGTTGACCGAGAGCTTGTAAGCGGGCTTGCCGTCCTTGTCCTTCGGCGCAGCGGCGTTGATCTCCTCGCGCGCGGCGAGCAGCTTGCCGATGTTGCAGTCGATCGTCAGATAGAAATGCGGGACCGTCTGCATCGAGGCGGTGAGCCGCTGCGCGATCGTGCGGCGCATATTGTCGTGCGGTACGACCTCGTAGCTCCCGTCCTCGAACAGCGCGCGCACCTGCTGGTCCGACAACGCCGGCGCGATGGCCGGAGCCGCCGCCCCCGCAGCCGGAGCGGCAGGCTTCAGTCCCTTGCCGGATTTCGCATCCGCGACGTCGCGCGCGATGACGCGGCCATGCGGCCCCGATCCGGAAATGCGCGAGACGTCGATCCCGGCGTCCTTGGCAAGACGCTTGGCGAGCGGCGACGCGAAAATACGATTGCCGGCCGGAGCGGCGGCAGGGGCCGGTGCGGCAGGCTTTGCCGGTTCGGGCGCGCGCGCTTCGGCGGCGGGTGCCGGCTTCGTGTCCGCTTTCGCCTCCGGTTTAGCCGGAGCGGCAGCCGCTTTCGGCGGCGGCGCGGATGCAGCCGACGAAGCAGCCGCTTTCGCGTCCTCGCCTTCGCCGGCGAGAACGGCAATCACCGAATTCACCGCGACGTCCTGGCTGCCTTCCGGCACGACGATCTTGGCGAGGGTGCCCTCGTCGACCGCCTCGACCTCCATGGTCGCCTTGTCGGTCTCGATCTCGGCGATCACGTCGCCGGATTTGATCGTGTCGCCTTCTTTCTTCAGCCACTTGGCGAGGTTGCCCTTCTCCATGGTGGGCGACAGCGCAGGCATCAGAATATTGGTCGGCATGACGGCCCTTACCGGTAGCAGACGGCTTTTGCCGCGTTGACCACATCGGCGACCGACGGCAGGGCAAGCTTTTCGAGGTTGGCCGCATAGGGCATCGGCACGTCCTTCGCCGACACGCGCGCGACCGGGGCGTCGAGATAGTCGAAGGCCTCCGTCATGACGCGCGCCGCGATCTCCGCGCCGACGCCGGACTGCTGCCAGCCTTCCTCGACGGTGACGAGGCGGCCCGTCTTCTTCACGGAAGCGACGATCGTCTCCGTATCCATCGGCCGGATCGTCCTGAGGTCGATCACCTCGGCGTTGATGCCTTCAGCCGCCAGTTCCTCGGCGGCCTTCAAGGCGTAGGTCATGCCGATCGACCAGGACACGATGGTGACGTCAGCGCCTTCCCGGACGATACGCGCCTTGCCGATCGGCAGCACGTAATCGTCGAGCTTCGGCACAGGGAACGAGTGGCCGTAGAGGATCTCGTTCTCCAGGAAGATGACCGGATTGGGGTTCCGGATGGCCGCCTTCAGAAGGCCCTTGGCATCGGCCGCGCTATAGGGCGCGATCACCGTCAGGCCGGGGATATGGCTGTACCAGGAGGCGTAATCCTGGCTGTGCTGCGCGGCGACGCGCGCCGCCGCGCCGTTCGGGCCGCGGAAGACGATCGGGCAGCCGAGCTGGCCGCCGGACATGTAAAGCGTCTTCGCCGCCGAGTTGATGATCTGGTCGATCGCCTGCATGGCGAAGTTGAAGGTCATGAACTCGACGATGGGCTTGAGGCCCGTGAAAGCCGCGCCGACGCCGAGGCCGGCGAAGCCGTGCTCGGTGATCGGCGTATCGATCACGCGCCGCGCGCCGAATTCCTGCAGCAGACCCTGGGTCACCTTGTAGGCGCCCTGATATTCCGCGACCTCTTCGCCCATCACGAAGACGGTGTCGTCGCGGCGCATCTCCTCGGCCATGGCGTCGCGCAGCGCTTCGCGCACGGTCATGGTCACCATCTCGGTGCCTTCCGGCACGTCCGGATCGGCCGCGACCACCGGCTGCGCCGGTGTCGCGGGCTTCGGTTCGGCAGCTTTGGCTTCGGCAGGCGCCGTTGCCGGCGCGGTCACCTTGGCTTCGGCCTTCGGCGCGGGAGACGCGCTCTCGCCTTCGGCGATGATCGTGGCGATCGGCGTGTTGACGGCGACGTCGGCAGTCCCCTCCGGCACGAGGATCTTGCCGAGGGTACCCTCGTCAACGGCCTCGACCTCCATCGTTGCCTTGTCGGTTTCGATCTCGGCGATCACATCGCCGGACTTCACCGTGTCGCCTTCTTTTTTCAGCCACTTGGCAAGGTTTCCCTTTTCCATCGTGGGCGACAGCGCGGGCATCAATACATCAGGCATGGCTGTCACACAGTCTCACGATAGACATCGGTGTAGAGCTCGCTGGCATCGGGCTCCGGATCGTTGGTGGCGAACTCGGCAGCCTCGTTCACGCGGTCGCGGACCTCCGCGTCGATCTTCTTGATCTCGTCTTCGGTCAGCATCTTGCTGGACAGAATACGCGCGCGCACCTGTTCGATCGGGTCGTGTCCGGTGCGGACCTTCTCGACCTCTTCACGGGTGCGGTATTTCGCCGGGTCCGACATGGAATGACCACGATAGCGGTAGGTCATCATCTCGAGGATGTACGGCCCCTTGCCGGCACGACACCAGGCAACCGCCTTTTCGCCGGCCGCTTTCACCGCGCGCACATCCATGCCGTCGACCTGCTCGCCGGGAATGTTGAACGAGACGCCGCGCTTGGAGAAGTCGGTCTGCGCCGAGGCGCGGTTGACCGCGGTGCCCATGGCGTAGCGGTTGTTCTCGATCACATAGATGGCCGGCAGCTTCCACAGCTCGGCCATGTTGAAGCTTTCGTAGACCTGGCCCTGGTTCGCCGCGCCGTCGCCGAAATAAGTCACCGAGACATTGTCGTTGCCGCGGTAGTGGTTGGCAAAAGCCAGTCCGGTGCCGAGCGGCACCTGCGCGCCGACGATGCCGTGGCCGCCGTAGAAATGCTTCTCGACGCTGAACATGTGCATCGAGCCGCCCTTGCCGTGCGAATAGCCGCCGCGGCGGCCGGTCAGTTCGGCCATCACGCCTTTTGGGTCCATGCCGCAGGCGAGCATGTGGCCGTGATCGCGGTAGCCGGTAATGACCTGATCGCCCTCTTTCAGCGCCATCTGCATGCCGACGACGACGGCTTCCTGGCCGATATAGAGATGGCAGAAGCCGCCGATCAGGCCCATGCCGTACATCTGGCCGGCCTTCTCCTCGAAGCGGCGGATCAGCAGCATGTCGCGATAAGCGCTGACCTCCTGGTCCTTGCTGAATGTCGCGATCGACCCGCTGGAGGCCGGTGCGGCGGATGACACGGCCGCATCATTGGTTTTGTTCTTGCTGGCGGTGGCCATGAGTCTCCCTTACCTCACACCCGATTGCGCGATGCGCATAGCCTACATTGCCGCCTGGCGGAAGCGCGGGCAAGTCAATGACGTGGGAGAACAGCAATACGCGTGCACCGCACAAGTTGCTGCGGCGTCTGGCGAAATATCCGCGCGCGGTCAGGGGGTTTTCAGCAATAAGGTTGCGTCGCGCGGATCGGCGTAGTCGAGCAATGCGCGCGCGCGCTCGTCCAGCATGTCGGGGTCGAGACGATCGGGCTGCAACAGCGATACGCGCTGCTCCCACGCGATGCGGTCATGCTTGAGACGTGACACTTCGCCTTCGAGCCGGGTGATCTCGATTTCAACCTGCTGTTGCGCGCGCAGGCCGTGATTACCGGTAAAGGCGTGCACACCGAAATAGCCGATGAAAGCGGCCGCCAGCGAATACAGCGCAAGGGCGGTGAGAATCGACCGGCGGCGGCGATGCGAGATCATCGCCGCACCCTGCCCGAAGGCCGTTAAAGCCGTTTTAACGACGTTGGATCAGCACGCGATCAGGCTTTTGCCGCGGCCTGCTTCAACACCGCGATACCGTCGAACTTCGCCTGCTTGCCGAGTTCCTGCTCGATCCGCAGCAACTGATTGTACTTGGCGGTACGATCGGAGCGCGCCAGCGAGCCGGTCTTGATCTGTCCGCAATTGGTGGCGACCGCGAGATCGGCGATGGTCGAATCCTCGGTTTCGCCCGACCGGTGCGACATGACCGCCGTGTAGCCGGCCTTGTGCGCCATTTCGACGGTCGCCAGGGTTTCGGTGAGCGTACCGATCTGGTTGACCTTCACCAGGATCGAGTTGCCGAGACCGTCCTTGATGCCCTGCGACAGCCGCGCGACGTTGGTGACGAACAGATCATCGCCGACGAGCTGACACTTGCTGCCGATCTTGTCGGTGAGGATCTTCCAGCCTTCCATGTCGTCCTCGGCCATGCCGTCCTCGATCGAGACGATCGGATAGCGGCCGACCAGTTCGGCGAGATACGCCGCCTGCTCGGCCTTGGAGCGGGTCTTGCCTTCGCCCTCATAGACATAGGCGCCGTTCTTGAAGAACTCCGTCGAGGCGCAGTCGAGCGCCAGCATCACGTCGCGGCCGGGCTTGAAGCCGGCCTTTTCGATCGACTTCATGACGAATTCGAGCGCGGCGTCGGCCGACTGCAGGTTCGGCGCAAAGCCGCCCTCGTCGCCAACGTTGGTGGCGTGACCGGCGCTCTTCAGTGCCGCCTTGAGGGTGTGGAACACCTCCGCGCCCATGCGCAGCGCCTCCGAGAAGCTCGATCCGCCGACCGGCATGATCATGAACTCCTGGAAGTCCACGGTGTTGTCCGCGTGCTTACCGCCGTTAATGATGTTCATGAGCGGGACCGGCAGGACCTTGGCGTTGGTCCCGCCCAGGTAGCGGTACAGCGGCAGCCCGGCCGCCTTCGCGGCCGCCTGGGCGACGGCCATGGACGCCCCCAGGATGGCGTTGGCCCCCAGCTTGCCCTTGTTCGCCGTCCCGTCCAGGGTGAGCATGGCGTGGTCGATGCCCACCTGGTCGAACGGGTCGCGGCCGGCCAGGGCCGGGGCGATGTGCGTCCGCACGTTCTCGACGGCCTTCAGGGTGCCCTTGCCCAGGTAGCGCTTCTTGTCCCCGTCCCGGAGTTCGGCGGCCTCGTGGGCCCCGGTGCTGGCCCCGCTGGGGACGGCGGCCCGGCCGACGGTGCCGTCGTTCAGAATCACCTCGACCTCGACGGTCGGGTTGCCCCGCGAGTCGAGGATTTCGTGGGCGGTGATCCGTGAGATGGTTTCCATCGTCCCCTCCACGGGCCAGCGTTGTGGCCCATTAATGCGGAAGCCCCGGAACGGACCTCCGGGGCTTCGGGTGGAGGAAAACGGCCCCACCTGAAGGGAGATCCTTCCGGTAGGAGTCATCAGCCGCACGAAGCGGCGGTTC